>NZ_CAKJTO010000141.1:0-10494 GCF_917627405.1 Protofrankia sp. Cj5 | reverse complement strand
CCGGTGGTGGGGTCGCCGGTGGTGGGGTCGCCGGTACTTGCTCGGTCCGCCGGTCGGTCCGCCGGTCGGTCCGCTGGTCGGTTTGTTGCTCGTGAGACGGAGTGTCTGTGAGTACTATTCATGATCTTACCGCGCTGGAGCAGGGGCGGGCGGTGCGGGCCGGCGAGCTCTCCCCGACCGAACTGGTCCGCCATTACCTGGACAGGATCAGCACGCTGGACCCGACGGTCGCCGCGTTTGTCACGGTCACCGAGGATCTCGCGCTCGCCCAAGCCGCCGCGGCTGAACGCGAGCTCACCGCGGCACGCCGGACCGGCACGGTTCTCGGTCCGCTCCACGGCGTGCCGGTGGCCGTCAAGGATGTGGCACGCATCGAGGGCGTTCGCCGCACGTCAGGGTCGACGGCCTTTCTCGACGAGATTTCCGATATCGATGATCATGTTGTCGCCCGTATGAAGAGCGCCGGTTTGGTGATTCTCGGAACGACGAACACCCCTGAATTCGCCCTGACCTGCTACACGGAAAACCGGCTGGGGCCACCCACCCGCAATCCCTGGAGTCCGCGGCACAGCCCTGGAGGTTCCAGCGGCGGCTCGGCCGCCGCCGTAGCCGCGGGGATGGCGCCCATTGCGCACGGCACCGACGCCGGTGGTTCCGTACGGATCCCAGCCTCGGCCTGCGGGCTCGTCGGAATAAAACCGAGCCGGGGCCGGGTCAGCAACGGGCCGATCGGGCACGATGTGACGGGGCTATCGATCAACGGCGCGTTAGGGCGTACGGTCGCGGACGCCGCAGCCCTGCTTGATCTTATGTCCGGCCTGATGCCGGGGGATACCGAAACGGCACCCGGCGGACTTGTCGGCCCGCTCGCCAAGGGCGTCGAACCCCGCCAGCTCACGATCGCCGTGATGCCCGAGCCGATGCTGCCCGACGTGACGGCCCATGCCGACTGTCACGACGCGCTCAAACACACGATCGAGCTCCTTGCCGCCGCCGGGCACCGGGTGGAGGAGATGGAGATGAGCCCGGACCAGGAGGTGGCCGACGCCTTCGGCAGAGTCTGGTCCGTCGTGGCCTCCCAGGTGGCTCTCGAGGACGAGGAAGAGGACGAGGAGTCGCTGGAACCGTTCACGCGGTACATGCGGGACCGTGGCCGGGCCGTCTCCGGAAGGCAGCTGCACGCCGCGCTGACGACGTTCCGCGGAATCGGGCAGATGCTGACAGACTTGATCTTCGAGGTGTACGACGTCATCCTGACACCGACGCTCGCGCAGCCACCCGCGCTGATCGGTGAGTTCACCACCGACACCGACGCCAACGCCAACTTTGACCGGATGACGGCGTTCATGCCTTATACGCCGTTGTACAATATTACGGGCCTACCGGCTGTCACCGTGCCTGTTCACTGGAACGACCAGGGCCTGCCGATCGGCGTGATGTTGGGTGGTCGCTACGGTGACGAGGCAACGCTGACGGCGCTGGCGGCCCAGCTCCAGTCGGCTGCCGGGCAGCTCGGGCGGCGCCCGGAGATCTGGTGAGGCGCGGTGCGTGGCCCCGGTGAAGCGCAGTCAACGATCGGGGAGTGAGGCGGGACGATGACCAGTGAGCTGACCGACGATGAAGTCGGGCCGTTCACCGCGGGTGAGACGTCGCGGGGGGTGCTCCTGCTGCACGGGTTCGGCGGTTCCCCCGCGTCGATGCGTCCGTGGGCGCGGTACCTGCTGGGGCAGGGCTACCGCGTGAGCGTCCCTCTGCTGCCAGGACATGGCACGACCTGGCAGGACCTCAGCTCGACCCGGTGGCCCGACTGGTACGGCAGCGCTGAGCGGGCACTGATCGAACTCGCCGAGCACTGTGAGACCGTCGCGGTCACCGGCCTGTCGATGGGCGGCTCCCTCGCGCTGCGGCTCGCGGCTCGGCATCCGGCCATCGTGCGTGCCGTTGTGCTGGTCAATCCCTCGATCGCCAACCCGAACAGGCTGCTGTTCGCATTGCCGGTGTTGCAGCACTTCGTGCCCTCGATCAGGAACGACGGCCCGATGGTCAAGAAACCCGACGTGCCGCGGGCAAGTTATGACCGTTTGTCGCTGAAGGCCGTGCGGTCGATGACCCTGCTGTGGCGGGACGTCCGGCCACGGTTGTCGGCGGTCACGCAGCCGCTGCTGCTTTTCCGGTCGCTGGCCGATGGAACCGCCGGCGAGCTCTCCAGCGGAATCGTGCTTCGCGGGATCGCCTCGGCGGAACACCGTGAAGTGCTGCTTTCGGACAGCTATCATATCGCGACGTTGGACAACGACGCCGAAACCATCTTTGCTGAATCGGCGGCATTCCTGCGTACCTGGCTGCCCGTTCTCCAGAGCGGTCCGGATCCCAGCGACACGGCGCGGTAGCCGGGCGGTGCTCGCTGGCGCCAGGCGATGTCTGGTCGCGCCCGGTGGCCAGCCCGGGTAAAATCACGCATCCGTCTCCGGCCACACCAGGTCATCAGGTTGCCGGCATCGTCGCGGCTTTCGTCATATTAGAGCGCCCGGCAATAGGGGTATGGGTCAAGGAGCGGGGTTGGGGTGCGTGCGTCGCGAGGCGGCGGAGGGAGTCACCGGAGGTGTTGGGTGGCGACCGACGAGCCGGGGTACCTGTGCATCGCGCGGCGATGGACGGGGAGCGATGCGGCGAGGTGCGTGCCCCAGCCCCGCGACACCGCTCCCCTATTGCCGGGCGCTCTTAGTTATCCTGGAATCTTAGTTATCCTGGAATAGAATTCTGGATAACAGGAAGAGCGAATGGTCGCGGCATGGCGATGATGGCTCAGTAGAAGATCGCGATCATGCGGGGGTGGGTGGGAGATGGTTGATCGTTTGATCGACCTGCGAAGCGACACGGTCACGCGGCCGACTCCAGGCATGCGGGAGGCGATGGCGCGGGCAGAGGTAGGCGACGACTGCTACGGCGAGGACCCGACGGTTGCGGCGCTGGAGGAGCGCGTCGCCGACCTGTTTGGGCATGAAGCCGCCGTCTTTGTGCCGAGCGGCACGATGGGGAATCAGATCTGTCTGCGGCTCCTGGTACCGCCGGCGGAGGAGCTGCTGTGTGACGCGGATGCGCACATTGTGACGTATGAGGGAGGGGGAGCGGCCCAGCACGGCGGAATATCGACCCGGACGATCGTTTCGCCGCGGGGCATTCTTCAGCCTGACGCGGTGGCGCAACAGCTTCGGCCTGAGGGATTCCGGACCGTGGTGACCAGGGCCGTAGCGGTCGAACAGACCGCGAACCGTGCCGGCGGCGCGGTCTATCCCATGGATGTCCTCGAGTCGCTGCGGGCGGTGACGCGCTCAGCGGGCGTCGCTCTGCACTGCGATGGCGCGCGTGTATGGAACGCCATCGTCGCCACCGGTCTGCCTGCCGCGGCCTTCGGCCGGCTGTTCGACACCATGTCCGTCTGCCTGTCCAAGGGGATGGGCGCGCCCGTTGGATCCCTGGTGGTCTGCTCAGCGTCCCGCGCGGCTGCCGCCCGGGTCCTGCGCCGGCGGCTCGGTGGTGGGATGCGGCAGGCCGGCATAGTTGCCGCGGCTGGCAGCTACGCGCTGGACCACCATGTGGAGCGGCTGGCTGATGATCATGAACGTGCGCGGCGCCTGGCTCGCCGGATTGCGGATGTCGCCCCCTCCGCCGTCGACGTCGACGCGGTCCAGACGAACATGATTGTCCTTGACCTGTCGGACACCGGCTGGCCCGCGGGCGAGTTCACCGCCGCGGCGGCCCGTCACGGACTGCTTCTGCAGCTGACTGGCCCACAACGGGTCAGGGCCGTCACCCACCTCGACATCGACGACGAGGACATCGACAGCGCGGCAACGCTCCTGCACGGGCTGCTCGGCCGTTGAACGCATGCGGGCCCGGTCGGGAACGGTCGTCACAGCCGTTCCCGGTTGTTTGGGACTCAGCGCGCCCGGCACCCGGCAAGAGGGGACGCGGCGTCGCGGGGCCAGGGCACACGCACCTCGCGTCATCGCTCCCCGTCCATCGCCGCGCGATGCACGCACCCCAGCCCGGCTCTTTGATTCACACCCCTATTGCCGGGCGCTCTCAGGCGGGATGCCGGCGCCGACGGGACAGTTCAGCCAGGGCTTCCTCCCCGGTCCCGGGGCGCCATTGCCGCCGCAGGCCGGCCCGAGCGACACGGATACCGGCGACTCCCACAAGCGCGACGGAAAGGGCCGCCGCGGTGAATATCAGGGTAATGCCGCGAGGAGCGTGGTTGGGGCGGACCGGCGGTAGCATCACATTTCGCACCACGCCGGTAGCCGTGGACGGCGATGCCGAGCCCGCGGTTTCCCCGGGCAGCTCCGCGGTCACCGCGGAAACCGGGTTGAGCACCCCCCAGCCCAGCTGGGGGTCGGGCAGCCGGCCGCCGGGCCGGTCCGCGGTGAGTTCGATCCGGCGGCGGACCGCCGCCGCACTCAGCTCCGGCCGGTAAGCCCGAACGAGCGCGGCGACTCCAGCCACCTCAGGCGCCGCGTAGCTTGTTCCGTCGCCGACGAGATGGCCTGACCCGCCCGTGCCGAGACTGATCACGCCCTCTCCCGGCGCGGCCACGTCCACGTAGTCACCAGCTTCCGAGAAGCCCGCCGGCTGGCCGTTCTGACCGGTCGCGCCCACCGCCAGCACTTCCGGGTAGGCGGCGGGGTACGTCCGGGGGTTGCCGTTCTCGGCCTGGTTCGCGACCGCCGCAACGATCAGTACGTCCCGCTCCGTGGCATAGCGGATCGCGGCATGCAGGCTGTCATCGGGGAAGAAAGCGCTGGTCGAAATGTTGATCACAGAAGCTCTGCCGTCGACCGCGGCGCGGATGCCCGCGGCCAAGCCCGCGGCGGTGCCGTCGGAGTCCCTGGACGCCTGCCGGATGGGCAGCACGGTCGCCTCAGGCGCCATCCCGGCGACCGGGGTTCCCGGCACGGGGGCGGCCGCGATAATACCGGCGACGAACGTGCCATGGCCCGAGCAGTCGGTGTTCGCCGGCACCCGCTGCCCGGTCACGTCCGCGCCCGCGAGGACCCGCCCCGCGAGCTGGGGCACTGCCGCGTCCACACCTGTGTCGATCACAGCAACGGTGACTCCCGCGCCGCGCGTCAGATTCCACACCCCGGCCGCTCCCAGCCGCCGCTGCGCCCATGGCATCGTCCGTACGATCTCGGTCGACGGTGGCGCGCAGCCGGTGGACAGCGGTGGGCTGACCGGCGGCGCCAGCGGCTGGGCGGGTGCTCCCGTCGGCGTTGGAGTCCCCACCGGTGGTTCCCCGCTCGCGGGTGACCACGACTGGGTGAGGGCCATGAGCGCCACGGCTGTCATCAGTACGGTCAGCGGCCGACGCGAAGACCCGGTGACCGCCAGCGGTGAGACGCGGCCTCCCCGGCGGCCAGGGCGTGTCTGACAGATCGTCGATCGCGGGGATCGGTGCCCAGAAGGCGTCCCGCCGCGTTGTCGTCGGTCCGGACAGAACACCGCTGTCCAGGCCTTCTCCGCCGCCCAGGCCGCTTTCTGGATCATTGTTCGCATCGACCAGCATCCATCAGACACGCCCTGGCAGGCGGATAGTCGCTCATCGGTTCCGCTCCTCCGGGATACGGCTTTGTACTTCTCGAGAAAGGCACGTATCTGGCCTGTGGCCGGTTCAACCGGGCTCGGTCGAACCTCCAACGGGGTGTGGGACGTGCATTCCTTGGGGGCCGGCGAAACAGGTCTATCCGGTTCCACCGGCTGAATGGCGACGGCCCGGATGGTGACGACCCGGATGGCGGGATGACTGTGCTGAAAGTGGATGTTCTCATGCCCGCGGGCCGGCACCGCTCGCGTCGAGCCAAGGGTATCGGCGGAACGGTGCTCATTCTCGCCGTTGGAATGGCCGGTGCGATATTGATCGGTATTGCGGTTTGGCTGGGTGGCGCGGGTGGGGGTGAATCCGCGCCTACCGCCGGCAGCGTGCTTTCGGCCACGGCCGCCCCGGATGCCGACGCGGCGCAGGCCGGCAGGACAGCGCTGACCACTCCGCCTAGGACAAGCGGCCTGCCGAGCGAGCACTGGACACTTGACGTGCTCTACGCGTCTGTTGGGATGCTGGTGGTGACTGTACTGATCCTGCCCTGGGCGCTTGAACGCCGGGCGCAGTCTCGGCAGGGCGACGACCTGTCGACCCGCCGCGGACGACCATCGCGGCTCCCGCTCCTCCGCCCGGCCGTGGCCGGGAAGCGTACGCCGGCTGGGCGGAGAGGGACCACCCGCCCGCGCCAGTGGCCCAGGCCGACGGCGGAGCGGGAGAAGGCGCTGGCGACCGACTCGCTCGCGCCGGCTGTTGCCGCCCCGGTTCAACGGGACAGCACCCAAGCCCCAGCCGCGAGTGTGCCACCGGAGGGCCTGGACCGGGTGCACGTCCAGCCGGTTGTCGTGATACCGGCGTGGCAACCGGTCGAGCCCGGACCAGACGCGCGGCCGGCCCCGGCCGTCGCGGCCCTGGAGCTGCCCGGTGACGTCGTGGGCGGTACGGGCGGTACGGGCGGTACGTTTCACGACCAGACGGCGACAGCTGCCGGGAACGGTTCGCAGTGACCTCCGTCGGTATCCCGGGGCTCCGCCGCAACCGCCAGCAGGACCCGCACCCCGGTTCGCCGTTGCCGGAGCGAGTCGAGCGGGTGCGGACAGCTGGTCACGTGCTGGGCCTCAACGTCCGCACCGCGCTCGTGGTCCAAGTCCTGCTGCTGGCCGTTCTCATCGTCTGGGGATACGACTGGGTGACAGTCGGCCGGCCTGTTGTGCTCTCCGTTGCGGTAATGATAGTCGCGTCGAACGGCGCCGCGCCGCTGGCCCGCTTGGCGCGGCTGGCTGCCGCACGCGGCCGTGGCCCTCATCGTGGCCGTGGCCAGACGAAGGCCGGCGGTGACGCGCCCCGCGGCACGACCGACGGGCTGGCAGCCCCCGTGCTCGGTGGGCTTGTGCCGGGGATAGGAATCGGTTCTGTTCCCGGCCGGGGTGGCAGCCGGATCGGCGTCGTCCACGACGGACACGGCTGGGCCGCGCTCCTGGAGCTCGGCCCTGAGCCAGGGCCGCTCGAGCCGCGGGCCGACGGGGCGTTGCCGCTGACCGGGCTGGTGGCGTTGCTGTCCGCGGACCCCACGACGCGGATACGCGGAGCACAGCTCGTCATCCTCGTCGCTGGAGCTACCACCGATCCCATGGCGGCGGAGCAGCCCCAGCCGCCCGGGTCACTGAGCGCGGGGGAGGCCCCCGCCCCCGTGACCGCCGTCCCACTCGCGCGCACCGTCCACGTGGTGCTGCGCTTCGACCGTGCCGATCTGACCGAACGCGCGTTGGGTACGGCGACCTCCGTCCAGCAGCTGAGACAGCCGGTCCGGCGACGGGTGGAGCAGGCCGTCGAGGTGCTGCGGGCGAATGGCAGCCCGGCTCGGCCGCTGGGCCCCGAGGAGGCACGCGACGTCCTGGCCAGGGCGGTCGGGCTGGCTCCGGTAGACCCCTGCGCCGAATACTCCCCCGGTTCCGCTCCGGGCGGCCGGGGCCTCCTTACCGAGGGCTGGTCCTGGCTGCGCCACGGCGTGTCCACGAGCGCTTCGTTCCAGGTCATCCGGTGGCCTGCGGCCGGGCTGTCGACCTTCGTGGCCACCGCGGCCACGCTCGCCTCGGCGGCGCAATCCGTGACTGTCAGCGTGGGCCTCGCGGCCGGGCGGCACGCGGACGAACGGCCGGTGATGAGCGGCTTGATCCGAGTCGCCGCGGATGACAGCGACGCACTGGCACGCCTGACGACTCTGCTGCTGCGTTCGGCAGCGGCTGGTGGCTGGCGGCTGGGTCGGCTGGGCGGCCGTCAGGCGCCGGCCGCCATAGCCGCGCTGCCATTGGGACGGCTTGTCCCCGTACGGCTGCCCGGTGGCTGGCGGCATGAGCACGCGTCTGGTGACGTCGCGCTGGCCACCCACCGCGCGCCGGCCAGCGCGGCCTGGTGGAACCTACCGGCCATGGCCTGCGGGTTTGTCCTGGGGGTGGAACGCCAACAGGTCCCCGTGGTCGTGCGGATGTTTCGCCGTCAGCCGACCACCATCGGGATGTTCGGATCCGACGGGCTGGCTCGGGCAGTGGTCGAGCAGGCGCTGGCCAGCGGCGCGACTGTCCGGATCAATACGCACCGGGCCGAGTGCTGGGCCGGGCTTCGCCAGCCACGGGTATCGGATGGACAACCCGCCAGGCTGGCTTTCGCCGGCCCGCGGCCGGCTATCCTTCGGCCCGGTCCGCTTCTCCTTCTGGACGAGATGAGCCCGCATTCCGGGAACCAGCCCAGCCTCTCATCCACGGCCGGTTGGCAGGCACGGATCGTACGGCTGTCCACGGTCACCAGCGAGTCGGTACGGCTCCTTGCGTCCTTCGATTTTCTGTTGCTGAGCGGCAAGCTGCCCGCGGACGCCGTCGAGGCTGTCCGCATCGCGGCTCGGCTACCGGAGTCCGCCTGTCGTTGGCTGCCGCTGCTGCCCGACAACGTCATCGCCCTGGTAGTACCCGGCGAGGTGCGCTTTGTTACGATTGTTGCCAATACGGGAGATCTGGTGGCGGCCTGACCCATGCCGAGCTGACCCGCGCTCGGCTGGACGGGGCCGCGCCGAGCCGCAGCCGGTAGCGAACATGCTGTGTCGGGCCGGGGAGAAGACCCGGGCAGAGTTTGGGGAGAAGACCCGGGTTTCACCGGGCAGCAGACGTGGGGTGACGGGGCTGGTTCAGCCCATTGTCCACAGTCGCACCGTGCCATCGGCGCTACCGCTGGTCAGAACGTTCTCATGCGGAGCGAACGTCAATGAAAGCACGGAGCTGGTGTGGCCGGCCAGCGGTTGGCTAGTGGGTGGGGTGTGGTGCGGTCGGTCATGTCCCATAGTCGTACGGTGTTGTCGCTGCTGGCGCTGGCCAGTGTTTTACCGTCTGGGGAGAAGGCCACTGAGAATACGCTGCCGGTGTGGCCGGTCAGGATTGGTTGGCCCAGCGGGCGGGGAGCGGCAGCCGGGGACTGCCGCGTCGCGGAGTAGATGATGCCCGTTCCGCCGCCCAGAAGAACAACAAGGCCAAGAATCATGATCGCCGGGCCGTGGGTGCCGAGCCGGATGGAGCTGAGGCGGTATTTGCCGCGGCTATCAAAGATCTTGCCGTTGTTGGCCGCTGTGTTACCAGTGGACAGGTTGCTATCACCAGCCGTCACAGCGGGAGTCAGTGCCGCGGCAGTGCCGGCCGTGACCGCATCAGCCCAGTCCCGTTCCGCAGCGGGCAGTACCTCCCGGATCCAGGCCGTGAGGTCTTCCAGCTGGCCTGCGGTCCGCGGCTCCTCTTGGAGGAGTTCGGCCAGCTGTGCCTGCCAGGCTGGCAGCAGCCGCTCACGCAGCCGGCCGCGGTCGGCTTCGCCGACCGCGGCGATGTCCGCGGCGAGTTCCTCCAGCCGCGTTTCGGTGAGTGTCCGCAGCTGCTGGTCACCCCTGCCCAGCAACCGGCTAAAGCCTGTTCGGGCGCTCCGCCAGGCATCCGTGGCGGCTGCGGCCAGCAGCGCCGATCCGCCTGCGCGAGCTAAGGTCGTCGCCCATTCGGCTTCCATGACCATTCCTCCAGCGTCACCGCTGTCGATCCTGCCGGGTGCCCGCTGGATAGCTGGCCTGGCGGGAACGGGAATCCCGGCCTGTCGGCGGGCGTCTTTTTCGGACGCTCTCGCCCCCGCTGTCACCGGCGCGGTAACCGTGTTCTACCAGCGTTTGCGCGCGCCTGTTGTCATGGTGAGTGCACGATTGAGCGCTTACCATGCGGCGCCCGCATACCGAATGGGTGCCAGTTCCCAGGCTGGAGCGGGATCAGGAGCGATCCGGTAGGCCTGCGGGATCTCGACGGACTCGGTCACTTCAGCACTTCGCATGGGCTGGGGCCGCACAGCCGCAGTCTGCGCCAGAACCGACATGTCGAATAGCTCCACACGGAGGTCTCGGTAAGGAGATCTCCAGGCAGAGAGGGCGCACAACAGCAGGGCTTGGACGTACCGGTGGCGCGATCGTTCGCCCGGTTGAAAAGCGCCGGTCGCTTCCGCGCCGGCCGCGGTTCGTTTCTCTCTGCTGAGGACGCAGAAAGTGGTGCACAGCCCAAATATGTTGTATAGGCGCAAGATGACCCAAGGATGAGCTGCTCGACGGCGGACTGGCTATCCGGCCGTGCGGCCGGGCGGGAGCCTCCATCCCCGGGTGGAGACCTCCGTCTGGCGCTATCCGACACCGCTGGCCTCGGCGCAGGTTTCAACTCAGCCGCTTATCCGGCTGAATCGACCGCTTATCGCATGATCGATTCCTGGAGGCTCGACGCCGGTGTCGAGGGGACAGCCGGTCTGGGACAGGAGAGGACGGGACAGTGAGCGTTACCAATGATCGGAGATTGTCCGGTGTCAGCCGGGGGCAACGTGTGCAGATCGTTGTG
>NZ_CAKJTO010000140.1:0-10495 GCF_917627405.1 Protofrankia sp. Cj5 | reverse complement strand
GGCCGCGTTGACCGTGCCCAGCCGCGCGTCCACGCCGGCGCGGAAGGCGTGGAATCCGCCTGCCAGCGGGCCGGTGTCCGGGTAAAGAAGACCGATCTTGATTTCGTTCGCGGTTACTCCGGGCACCGCGCAGTCCTTGCTTGCCCGGCTGTTGGTGGGCTGCGACGTCCCACACGCGGCCGTCGTCAACGCGACCGCGGCACTCACGACTGCGACAGCTACCCGCTGGGCGGTTCGGCGCTGTCTGTCCATAGAGAACCCCTTGCCAGGAGCGTGTGCTGAAAAATCCGTGACTCCCGAACGATGAATGGGTGAGAGCGGATGCGGCTGGCGGAGCACGGCTGGACGACCGGCCTACCGGCTCTGGGGACGGTCAATCGCGGCGGACGGACGCGGCTGGGAAATCCTGGGTGTAGCCGGCTCCACCGAACAGCTGGCAGGCCGGGACCGTTCGCCGGCTCGGTGCGATGACGGGGCTGGGGCGCCGGTGCTGCCCGGCATGGGTGGGGGCGGCCCGTTTCCCGGAAAGCCGCGCTGTGCGTTGGCCGGCCGCATTCGTGCCCGAGAATTCTGCTGGTAACCGTTGACGGGGCCGACTAGATCGGCGGTGACGAAATCGGCGGGTTCGGCCACCGTCACCTCAACCGGTTCTTCAGCGGTCTGTGTCACATCCGACAGCCTGAGCCAGGACCGACAGCATGAGATAGCTCCAAACGGAGATCTCGGTCAGGAGGTCTCCGGGCAGAGATAGCGGACAGGGCCGAGGGCCGGGCGTGCTGGCCGGTATGGGTACTCGCCTCGTTGGTACGGGTAAGACTCCCACCACCTGCCCGCACGCCATCCGCCGGGCCCGGCGGACAGGAAGTCTCGGTGCGTGGAGCGTGTGGGCGTCGCCTATGGTGCGGAGCTTCTCACCGGAGTCGTTGCCGGCCGCGGCGGGTGGAGCGGGCCGTGCTCTGGATGATCGAAGCTGGTGGTCGGCAGGGTGCTGAGGAAGGTTCTGGCCTGAAACGCCGCATGGATGCGTGCCACGCCGGGAGCGGCGGATGCTTCCACCATCACCGGTCCGCGATAGCCGGCGTCGGCGAGCTGGTTACACAGCCGGGTATGGTCGATACGACCGGTTGTACCGGGCCAGCGTTGCTCGTGCTCTGGCTGTCCGGCCGGTGGCGGGTCGGCCAGCCGGACGTCGATGACTCGCTCCAGCCAGCTGTGGGACTCGCTGGCGGTGGTGGATGCGAGATCGCCGAGGGCGCCCGCGGCGGCGAGATGGGCGCTGTTGACGACGAGCCCGGTGGCCGGGCCAAGGGCGGACAGCAGCTCGACCAGGTCGGTGAGGCTGCCTGCCGGGTCCTGCGGAGTGTGCCAGGCTGTGGTCGGCCGGTGCAGGTGCTCGATGCCGAATGTCAGTCCGGCTGTCCCCGCGAGATCGACCAGGTTCGCGAGCGCTCCTGGCAGGGCGTGCCGGCGCGTTGCGACCGGGATGATGTCGGCTGGCAGCCGGGAGGAGACCACGGCCACTCTGAGCCGGGCGCTGTATGCGGCAGTGGCGGTGAACGCGGCTAGCGCGGCGTGCCGGGTGGCCGCGTCGGCGGAAAAGAGATCATTCATGGGGTAGACCCAGGTGACGGTGAGCTGATGGTGGTCGACGAGCCGCGCGAGGCGGTCGCGGTCTGTCGGCGGGGTCAAGTGCAGGTGCAGGTGCACGCCGGTGAAGCCGGCGGCGATCGCCATGCGGGTGACGGTTGGTGGATCATCGTCGGGGTATCCGAGGCTCTGTAAGGACAGTGACGGGATCATTGCGGGGCCTTGCCGGCGCGGTGATCGGCTGGTGCCGAGCATCGTGTGCTGAGGCCAGCCGCCGTGGCGGCTCTGTTCGAACCGGCTCTGTTCGAACCGGTTGTGTTCGAACCGGTTGTGTTGCGCGGCGCGCGATCCGGCCGCCCGGCATGGCCCCGCTGAAGCGTGTTCATGGGCGGATATCCAGGATGTAGCGGGTGCCGGCCGCGTCCGCTGGACCGGCGTGGTCCTGGTAGCGGGTGCGGACGTCAACAACCCGCAGGCCGGCCAGCTCAGCGATGAGCAGCAGTTCCGGAAGGTTGTAGGACCGCATGACGTGGATGTGCTCAGCCTCGTCCAGCAAGGCCAGATCCGGGCTCGTAACGGTATGTCGAATCCGTTCAGTGACAACATGTGTGGTGCGATCAATGCTGATCGTGGTCGTGACCGTCACCGAGCCATCCGGGTGCCGATAGGTCCGTTGCGGGAGGGAGATCGGCATGTCCAGCGCGGCCCGGTAGACCGGATCATCCCAGAACGCCTTCACATCGAGCAGCAGCCGCCCCCCGACCGTTAATCGAGCCGCATAGTCGGACAGGAGACCAGCCTGATCGTCAAGGACGTACTGGAAGACCCCGGAGGTGAACAGCACCTGCCGAACCGGCGGCAGAACGTCGGGGGCGTGCCGCAGGTCGGCATATACCAGCCCGACCTGACCGTTGCAGCGTTTCCAGGCGGCGGTGAGCATCGCCCCGCTATGATCGATCCCGGTCGCTGGGATTCCCGCCGCGACGATCGGCGCCAGGATCCGCCCGGTGCCGCAGCCGACCTCGACCACCGGTCCGCCGAACTCGACAGCAGCCGCCGTGTAGAAGTCGCTGTCGGCACGGCAGGCGCTGAGCTGCGCGTCGTCAAAGGCGGCTGAGGCCTCGAACAGCTGATGATTCGCCTTGGCCACATGTTGCGGGTCGATCTCGGCCGACTCCGGGAGACGGCCGAGCCGTACCGCGGTCACTGGTATTCCCCCGCGGATGTCGCGGGCACGGCGATGTGTTCTCCGATACTCCTCGGCCGTTGGTGAAGCATTGTAAATGGTGCGCGGGATAACATGTGTGAACCCATTAGGTGGCCTCGTGGTTGCTGGATCATGTCGAGTGTGCTCAGTAGCATCGGAGAATCTCCTTCAGGCCGATTGGCGGGTAGGCTTGCCGGAGGTCAGCTATTCTTGTTGGCAGGCATCTTTCTTCCAGTGGTGCCGGTCGGCGCGCGATACGGCCGGTGAGCTCTGAAAGCCTGCGCTGGACCGGCTGCATCGGGTAGCTCCGATCGGAGGTCTCGGTGCGGGGGTCTCCAGATGGAAGTGGCGGACGAGTCCGAGCGGTCCGATAATGAGGACGATGGCGTGTGAACGGCGAGGGCCCACGACGGCCGGGGCCCACCGCAAGGCCCTTGTCGCCGGTCGTTTGTGCCGGCTGGGCCAGCCATGCCGGGCGTCTCGCACGGTGGTCACGGTGAACGCGGTGGTCACGGTGAACGCGGCGTTCACCGTGGGCGCTGGGGAACCGGGCGCCACGAACAAGCTGGGCACGGCCGAGCCGTTGTCCGCGGCTGTCGCACGAACGTGATTGTCGGTGGCATTCCTGCCGTCGGGCTCGCGGCCGTCCTCGCCGTTGCCGCCGGCCTCGTTGTCTGGGGCTTCCGGCATCGCGGCGACCTCGGGACAAGCGCTGACCGGGCCACGTTCGCGACCCTGCATACCGCCTCTTTGGCCGCCCCTCACCTTCGTGAGGGGCTGACACCGACCGGCGCGTCCCGATCCGTCCGCCATCTGCGTGCCCTGCTCGGCACCTCGGCTGTTGCGTTGGTGGACGTCGCCGCGACCCTCGCCTGGGACGGGGCTGGGTCGGGGGCGCACGCCGAGTCCGCGATCGAGCATGCAGGCTCAGCGCTGACGACCGGGCGGACCGTGGTCCTCACCGCGTCCGACGTCGCCTGCTCCGATCCGGACTGCCCTGTCCGTGTTGCTGTGGTTGCCCCGGTGACCAGCGAAAACCAGGTCGTCGGCGCGCTGGTCGCCTATGCGCCCAGCGTCGGTGCCGGCTTGGTCCGGGCAACTGAGGAGGTGGCGCGTTGGGTTTCCACCCAGGTCCAGCTTGCCGAGCTGGAGGTGTCCAGGACCAGAGCCGTCGAGGCGGAGCTGCGGGCATTGCGTGCCCAAATCAGCCCACATTTTGTCTACAATTCACTGGCAGCGATCGCTTCGTTTGTCCGTACCGATCCGGAATGCGCCCGCGTGCTGCTGCTGGAGTTCGCCGACTTCACCCGTTATGCCTTCCGCCGGGGTGGGGAGTTCACCACACTCGCCGAGGAGATGCGCAACATCGAGCGCTATCTCGTGCTGGAGAAGGCCAGGTTCGGCGACCGGTTACAGGTGCAGATTCTGGTGGCTCCGGAGGTGCTACCGGTCGCGGTGCCATTCCTTGCCATCCAGCCACTGGTGGAGAACGCCGTACGGCACGGATTGGAGGAGCGGACCGGTGTCGGCCACATCTCGCTCGGGGCCACCGATGACGGCGCCGAGGCACACATCTGGGTGGAGGATGACGGGGTGGGCAGTGATCCAGAATTGGTTCGTCGGGTCCTGGCCGGTGAGTCGGACGCGGATTCGATCGGGCTGGGCAACGTCGACTCCCGGCTGCGGTCGGTCTTTGGCGACGCCTATGGGCTTGTCGTGGAGACCGCACCGGGGGCCGGCACGAAGGTGAGCTTCCGGGTGCCCAAGTTCGCGTCGGGGGTCCGGGCCGGCTGAATACACACCAGCGTGTTCATGCTGGCTGGACCCTGATGTTCTGAAGTAATCTCCAGTTATGGTGAGTTATGTCAGCTCCGATGCCCCGCCGCGGTGAGAGGCTGTGGTGAGAATCTGAGCGCGCTGGTGGTGGATGATGAGACGCCGGCCCGCAACGAGCTTGTCTGGTTACTTGACGCGGATGGGAGGGTGAGCCGGGTCCGCGCGGCGAGTAGCGGAGCCGAAGCCCTGCGGGCTCTCGACGCCGAACGGTTCGACGTCGTGTTCTGTGATATCCGGATGCCCGGCCTGGATGGCCTGGATCTTGCCCGGGTGCTCGGGCGCTTCGCCGTCCGCCCGCAGGTCGTGTTCGTCACGGCCCACGAGCAGCATGCGGTGGCCGCCTTCGACGTGGCGGCGACCGACTACCTGCTCAAGCCGGTCCGAGCGGAGCGGCTGGCCGAGGCGCTACGCCGGGTCGTCGATACCGGTGGCGCTGTCGGCGGTCGCACAGCGTCAGCGCCGGATGAGACGATCGCCGTGGAGCTTGGTGGTGTCACCCGGTTCGTCCGGCGGTCGGAGGTGCGCTTTGCCGTGGCGCGCGGTGACTATGCGCGCCTGCACACCGCGTCCGACGGTCACCTGGTGCGGATCTCTCTGACAGCGCTGGAGGAGCGCTGGGCTCCGGTCGGATTCGTCCGTATCCACCGCAGCACCTTGGTCGCGCTCGCCTTTATCGACGAGGTCCGCATCGAGGAGGGCCGCTGTTCCGTCCGGCTCGGTGACTGTGTCCTGCCTGTCAGCCGCCGGCACAGCAGACAGCTGCGGGACCGTCTCGTACGCTCGGCGAGCCTGGCTCGGGGCCAGGGTGACCGGCTCTGACAGGAGGCGGCGGGATGGCAACGGGCGACACACCGGACGGCGGCTCCCGGCCGGAAGCACGAGCGGCCCGCCCATCGGCACGGGTACGCATAACCAGCCCGCGGATGGATGCCGCGCCTCGCCCGCCCGCGTGGCCGCTGGCCCGGGACCTCGACGAGCAGACCGCGCTTGGTGAAGTCTATCTGCGCTCACTCCTGCGGGCACAGGTATGGCTGGGAACGTCGCTGCTGGGAACAGTGCTGCTTACGATCGGCGCGATCCCGGTCGTGTTCGCGATGGCTCCGGCGCTGGGCACCGCCCGGCTGCTCGGCATCCCGCTGCCCTGGCTGCTGCTCGGTCTCGTGGTTCATCCCGTGCTGCTGGTGGCCGCCTGGTGGTACATCCGGATGGCGGAACGGAACGAGCGCGACTTCGCCGGCCTGGTGGACCGGCACTGAGGCCGCTGCGGAATGGCGAACACGTGGCCGCAGTCGCTGGCTGTCGCTGGCGTCTGCCTCGCGACGCTGGGCATCGGTGGGCTCGGATTACGGCTGTCCCGCACCACGAGCGACTTCTACGTCGCGAGCCGGTCGGTCAGCCCGCGTTGGAACGCCGCGGCGATCAGCGGTGAGTACCTGTCGGCCGCGAGTTTCCTCGGTGTCGCGGGCTTGGTGCTCGCCTCCGGTGCCGAGATGCTCTGGTACCCGGTCGGGTACACCGCGGGATACCTGGTGCTGCTCGTCCTGGTGTCGGCACCGTTACGCCGGACAGGCGCTTACACGTTGCCGGATTTCGCCGAGATCCGGCTGCGCTCCCCACTGGTCCGCCGGGTTGCCTCCCTGCTTGTCGTCGGCATCGGCTGGTTGTATCTGGTGCCGCAGTTCCAGGGGGCCAGCCTGACGCTGTACACAGTTGTCGGCGCACCCCGCTGGGCCGGAGTCGCCATTGTGGTCGCGGTCGTCTTGGTGGGTGTGCTGGCCGGCGGGATGCGCTCGGTAACGATCACGCAGGCGTTTCAGTACTGGCTCAAGCTCACGGCGATCGCGGTACCGGTTCTTTTCATGCTGGTGGTCTGGGGTGCCGACGGCGCGCCCGACCCGTCGGCCGCAGGACATCCCGTGACCCGGCAGACGACGACGGTGCGCCTGATCGAGGACACCCGGCTGCGCGTGGTCGAACCGGTCACCCTGACCGTACATGGAAAGATCAACGGCGATCGTGTGGACGGGAGTGTGCGGCTGGCCCCTGTCGCCGCACCGGCCGGCAGCGTACTGCTGGCCGCGGGCAGCACGGTCACCCTGGCGGCCGGCGAACCGGTACCGCATGCCGAGCAGATCATGCCTCTCGACGGCTCCAGCTGGTCGCGGCCAACCGCGGCCGATGGGCGGGGCCCCGCCCTGTACCGAACGTATTCGCTGATGCTGGCGCTTCTGCTCGGCACGATGGGATTACCCCACGTGATCGTGCGTTTCTACACCAACCCCGACGGGAGAGCCGCTCGGCGGACCGCGGGCGTCGTCGTCGCCATGCTCGGCGCTTTCTACGTCTTCCCGCCCCTGTATGCCGCGCTGGGCCGGATCTACGCTCCGGACCTGTTGCTGACCGGACGGACGGACACGGTGGTGCTGCTGCTGCCGGGGCGGCTGCTGCCCGGGGCCGGCGGGCACGCGATCTCCGCGCTGGTGACCGCGGGCGCTTTCGCCGCCTTCCTGTCCACCTCGAGTGGATTGACGGTGTCGGTTGCGGGGGTGCTTGGTCAGGACCTGCTCCGCGGCCGGGTGAGCGTTTCCGGCTTCCGGATCGGGGCTGTCATCGCGGTGGCGGTTCCGGCGTCGGTTTCACTGCTCGCCACGCAGGTCGGCCTCGCTGACACCGTCGGCCTCGCGTTCGCGGTCGCCGCGTCGACGTTCTCCCCGTTGCTGGTACTTGGTATCTGGTGGGAGAAGCTGACGGTAACCGGCGCGCTGGCCGGACTTGTCGTCGGCGGCCTGCTCGCGGGAGCGGCGGCGACCGTCACCATGGTGGCCGGCACGCCGGCCGGCCTGGCTGGTGCGATGTTCGCCCAGCCCGCGGCGTGGACGGTGCCGCTGGTGTTCGTGGTGATGATGGTTGTCTCGCTGTTTACCCCAGGCAGCACCCCGGCGGGAATCCGCCAGCTCATGGTGCGTCTGCACGCTCCCGAAGGCCTGGGCCTCGACCGCGGCGCGGCTCCCTGCCGGGGGGCCGCGCCGCCGGGCCGCCTGGGCGTGGCGAGCCGGACAGATGACCTCCGGAACACGCCCTAACCGTTCGTCGCGTGAAACCGGCCGTTCGTCGTGTCCGCCCGGCCCGCAGAGCGCTGAATCCGTGCCACTGATCGCACTCGTGCCTGTGAGGAGTGCGAGGGATTCCAGCTTCGCGACACAGTGATAGCTGTCACAGGCCGCTTTGGGTGGCCGAGCGACGATCTTTGGAGGATGCCGGGTGAGCATGATTGACGTCGTCCATGGCGGCGAAGGTAAATCCCACAGCGGCAGTGGCTCGGTGCCGAGCTACCGCAGCATCCAGGACAGTCCTGAGTTCATCGAGCACCGGCGGCGTTTCCAGCGCTTCGTCTTCCCCGTGACCGCGCTGTTCCTCACCTGGTACTTCCTCTATGTCTGCCTCGCCGCGTTCGCGCGCGGCTTCATGGCTACCAAGGTGATCGGCAACATCAACATCGGGTTGCTGTTCGGGTTCGGTCAGTTCGTTTCGACCTTCACTATAACAATGATTTATATCCGATGGGCGGACCGGCGTTTCGACCCGACCGCGGAGCGGCTGCG
The DNA here is from genome assembly GCF_917627405.1 of Protofrankia sp. Cj5. Lineage (NCBI taxonomy): Bacteria > Bacillati > Actinomycetota > Actinomycetes > Frankiales > Frankiaceae > Protofrankia > Protofrankia sp. Cj5. Next base: position 2,263 of record NZ_CAKJTO010000140.1, on the reverse strand, counting down.
CGCGCACTTCGAGGGGGGCGGGTCATGACAGCCACGTCCGCAACCACCCTGCTCGCCGCCGAGACCGTCGGCAAGCCAGCGGTCAATATCACGATTTTTGCGATATTTATCATGATCACTTTGGCCATCGTCATCCGGGCGTCGGGTGGCAACCAGAGCGCCGCCCACTACTACACCGGTGGCCGGGCGTTCACTGGTCGGCAGAACGGCATCGCCATCTCGGGCGACTACCTGTCGGCGGCCTCATTCCTCGGCATCACCGGAGCCATCGCGCTGCAAGGGTACGACGGCTTCCTGTATTCGATCGGTTTCCTCGTCGCCTGGCTGGTCGCGCTGCTGCTCGTCGCCGAGCTCCTGCGGAACACCGGCAGATACACGATGGCCGACGTGCTCAGCTTCCGGCTGCGACAAGGACCGGTGCGGACCGCCGCGGCGATCTCGACCCTGGCGGTCAGCTTCTTCTACCTGCTCGCGCAGATGGCCGGCGCCGGCGGACTGGTGAACCTCCTGCTCGGCATCAAGGGGAGCACGGGCCAGAACCTCACGATCGCCGTCGTCGGCATCTTGATGATCGTTTATGTGCTGGTCGGCGGAATGAAGGGGACCACCTGGGTCCAGATCGTCAAGGCGGTCCTGCTCGTCCTGGGCGCCGCCCTGATGACGTTCTGGGTGCTCGGCAAGTCCGGCTTCGACCTCTCCTCGATCCTCGGCGACGCGGCCGCGGCCAGTCCCAAGGGCGACGCGGTGCTCGAGCCCGGCGTCAAATACGGGCTGTCCACCCTTACGAAGATCGACTTCATCTCGCTAGCGATGGCCCTCGTACTCGGCACCGCCGGCCTGCCGCACGTGCTGATGCGCTTCTACACGGTGCCGTCGGCCCGGGAGGCACGCCACAGCGTGGTATGGGCGATCGGCGTCATCGGTGTCTTCTACCTGTTCACCCTCATCCTCGGTTACGGCGCGATGTATCTGGTGGGCGCGAAGCGCATCAACGCCGCGCCGGGGAAGGCCAACGCGGCGGCTCCGCTGCTCGCCTACGAGCTCGGCGGCACGCTGCTGCTCGGGATCGTCGCGGCGGTCGCGTTCGCCACGATCCTGGCGGTTGTCGCTGGCCTCACCATCACAGCCAGCGCGTCTTTCGCCCATGACGTCTACAACAACGTGCTGAAGAAGGGCGCCGCCGATCCGGACGCGGAGGTGCGGGTTGCCCGGACCACCGCCGTCGTTATCGGCGTGGTGGCGATTATGGGTGGCATCTTCGCGAAGGATCAGAACGTCGCCTTCCTGGTCGCGCTGGCCTTCGCCGTCGCCGCGTCGGCGAACCTGCCGACGATCCTCTACTCGCTGTTCTGGAAGGGGTTCACCACCCGCGGCGCGTTGTGGAGCATCTACGGGGGGCTGATCTCATCGGTGCTCCTCATCGCGTTCTCCCCGGTTGTTTCGGGGAAGGTCGACGCGGCTACCGGGAAGAGTGTGTCGATGATCACAGATAAGTCGATCGACTTCTCCTGGTTCCCGTTGGAGAATCCCGGGATCGTCTCCATCCCACTGGCCTTCCTGCTCGGCTGGCTCGGGTCGGTCACCAGCAGGGAGTCGCGGAACGCGGACAAGTTCGCCGAGATGGAGGTTCGTGCTCTCACTGGAGCCGGGGCGGAGAAGGCACTGGTCCACTGATTTTCCCGGTCCGAAAGGACTGGAGCAAGCCCGCCGGTATACTCCCCCGGCCGGCGAGACGAGGCATGGCGGTCAGCGCGGACCGCCATGCCTCGTCTTTTTCGTGGGCGGCCATATCTCGTAGTTTCTGCCGCAGGTGCAATGCGGGCCGGGCAACGCATCGTGAACGGCAGCGGCACCTGTGGCCTGCCAGCGACTGAGGGCCGATTGGATGGTCGCTTTGAGTAATCGATGGGTCCTTGTGGGCATTCGCTTCTCGGGTGTGGTTAAACTCCTCCGCAGGCCGGGGTCGGTACCTCGATAAGCCCGCTCCGGATGTCATGTACGCTCAGTGGCGAACATCGCTTTTGTTTGCTGAAGGCCAGTCCTGCTGGCGGTTACTGAGGCCCAGCGACAGGACGGACGACGTCGAGTGCTTCCAAGTGGAGGTCTCCATATGGAGATTGCGTGTAGGGTTGGCGATAGCCCATCCTGAATGGTTATAATTATTCTGTGCCCACTCGCGTCACGGACGACATAGTTCGAATGTCCGTGTGTTGGGCGTGTGCTGGTATGAAGCCGGATCCTCCGCCCGGGGTGCAGCAGTGTG
>NZ_CAKJTO010000139.1:0-10548 GCF_917627405.1 Protofrankia sp. Cj5 | reverse complement strand
CCGTCAACTCCCGTCACGGCCCAGCCACGACTGCCGGTTCAGGCAGAATCCGGACTTCCTGCGGCGTTCACTTAGAACTACGCCATATTCATATTGGACTATCAATTCCAGCCAAAATCCCAGGCACACCCACCGATTCGGGCGGAATTAAAATTTCCTCCGATATTCATCCATGGTTATACAATGTTCACCTGCTACGAATAAAGATTGCAACTGTTCAGGCGTTTCCGGCTCCGTGGTAGCCTGCCGGTTAGTTAGCTATACAACGGCGCTGAGAACCTCAGAGGGCAGCCAGGAGCAGCCCTTGGCGAGGCGTCCGAGGGCGTCAAGCATCGCGACCCCCGTTTTTGCGGGCGTCGACAGGTAGCTACGCAGAGCGACGAACTGGCGGGCCCCGGTGAGGGGCCACGGACAGCCGGGCGCTCTTACTGATCGTGAACTCATGGAGTAGTGACAGGATTTCGTGGGGTATCCCAGGTATCGGGACAGCGGTGAATTGACCGCCGCCGATCGCGCACGACGGGAACACATCCGACTCCTGGCCGCGGGCCTGTTCATCGACGGGATGTCACCATCGGCGGTGGCCAAGCAGCTGCGGATGTCTCGGAAGTCGGCCTACACCTCGCGTCAGACCTGGGAGACCGAGGGTGGAGACGTGCTGCGGTCAGTAGGGCCGGCGGCCCGCTGCCGTCTCGACGACGACCAGCTCGCCCAGCTGGCCGGCAAGTTAGATCGTGGCCCGACGGCCCACGGCTGGAACGTCGACCAGCGGTGGGCCCTGGTCCGGATCGCCACCCTGATCGGCCGGCTGTTCGGGGTGTCCTACCTCCTGGCCGGGGTGGACAGCCCCACCGCATGGGGTACTCCGCGCAGCGACCAGTGCACCGGACGGCCGAACGTGACGAGACCTCGAGCCATCTGGCTGCGGGAGGTGTGGCCGGACGTAAAACAACAGTCGCGGCCCGCGGCGCGGAGGATCTGCTGTGCCGACAAGGCAGGCCAAGGGCTGAAGCTGCCGAAGGCACGGACCTGAGGCCTGTCTGATGGATAGTGCTGGAATGCGGGATCAACCGGCTGAAGCGGAACCGGGCGGTCGCGACCAGGTATGACAAGCTCGCTGTCCGCTACGAAGCCACCGTCACCATCGCAGCGATCAACCAATGGCTCCCATAACCGACTGACGAAACACACCCTAACTGGTCAATAAGGATTAGATGCTCCTGCACTACCCGTCTCGGGCGGCGTCGGCAGGCCAGCGACAGACACAGCGGCCGGATCGAGTGCCGGCCCGGTTGGCACCAGCCCGAGCAGCAGCGACGGCACGGGCAACGAAGTGACCGAGTTATAACCGAGTTTTGCCGCGACTTCCTTGGACGGCAACGGATACCGTAGCCCCAGATCTGTGATCAGATAAAGCGTCCCATCGGTTGCCCCGGGCACCGGCAGATCACGAACAAGCAATCCGCCGCCCGGCGGAACCGCGACGCGGACGCTTCCCCCGCCGGCCGCGCTGGCAGCAGCAGTCGCGACAGCCGGAGACGAAAGCGGCGCGAGCACCACCTCCGGCTGCGCCGGACCGCTGTCGGTGAACCGCTGTCGCACGCATGGGACCGACTCGCCGGGGCGGGACCCGGATGTGGGCTGGGACGTACCCGTCACCAGTGACGGCGACGACACCGGCCAGTCCACGGACAGTCTCGGTGCGGACGACCGGGCCGCCCCGGCAACCGCGGAGAAGTCCACTGGCAGCAGCCGGACGCCGGCGCCGCGGTAGGCCGCACGGCTCGCCGGGTCACCAAGCACAAGGGCCGTGGCCAGCGGAGACAACGTCGACAGGCCGTCCGGACGGACCAGGTAGGACTCCTGGCTGCCGGTACCGGGATTGCGCACCGAAAGCACCTGCCCCACCACTGTCGGCTGCCCACCGACGGCCGGTCCCGGCTGCCCGCGTCCGGCGACATCCGGCCAACGCAGATCCGATCCGGTAGGCAACGTATTCACCCAGGTTCCGGTCACCGGAAGCGCCGATGCCGCAGCGTAGCCGAGAGCAAACTGGACCGCTGCGCTAGCAAGCCGCAACCGGTGGCCCTGCCACACCAGGTACGACCGGCCGTCTGGATCCTGGACGAGGAGCGCCTGTTCCGGACCGATCGTGGCGCCACCTGCCGCCGCATCCAGACCGACTGCCACGGTGAGCGAGGTCACCCGGTTGCCCGAATCGTCGGTGCCTGTCGGCGCACAGACCGACCACACGTCTTCCGGTGTACGGCCACGGTCGGGCAAAGCGTCCGGCGCACCGGCAATACCCACCGGGGCACCGTGTGGGACGCCGTGCAGCGACTTCCGCGACACCCGCACAACCCGCGGTTGCTCGCCCATCAGCAGCAGCGCCGACGCGTAGTTCATAACGGGATGCAGCACGCCTTCCACAAACATGTACCGGTTGCCGGTCTCCCGCTCGACGACAAGGCTGCCAGGCGCCCGCCAGCCCTTCGCACCGCCGGGTGCGACGAGTCCCCAGATGAGCGCGCCGGCCACCGCCAACACGGCGATCATGACACCACTCACCATCCCGATGCTGAACCGTCGGGTCGGCGTCGTCGGCGCATCGGGTTCGGCGCGTACCAGCGCCGAGACAACACGCCCCACCACGAACTGGTATGCCTGAAGTTGGTCACGCTTGGTCTGCATCAACAGCCACCTCCCCGATACCGCCGGGCATCATCCGCCAAACCCCCGCATCGCGCCGTACACGCCGAGCAACGCCAGTACAAGCGGGATCAAGCCGGCAGCCAGCAACGACTCGACCAGATCGGCGGCCCGTCCCCAGTGCGGCAGCATCCGACGACCCGGTAGCGCCACCGCAGCTGCGGTGAGCAACCCAGCGGTTGCGGCCAACCCGGCTGGGACGACGATGGCGCGGACCGTCGGCGACGCTCTGAAGGCCGTGTCGACGACCAGGCACGCCGCCCCGACAACCATCGGGATCAGCAGTGCCGCCCGCTGGCCCGCCCCGACCAATGCCCGGCTCCGGAGCGCGAGCAACACCGTCACCATCGCAGCCACCGTCATCGACGCCCACCCTGAGTCGGTCGCCAACAGCGCCAGACAGCCGGTGGTCACAATGCCGAGCGCCGCGTACAGCGCGGTCAGGCAGGTGCTCGCCACCGCGGTGGTATCCAGCAGCCGCTGCCCCGGCAGGGGGTCGATATCGTCGTCCAGATCATCCGCTCCGGTCGGGAGCCCAGGCATCCGCATGCCGGCGAACCGGAATGCGGTGATCGGCGCGGCCGCCGACATCGCCAGCGCGACCGTGACAACGACAGCCGCGGCTTGCGGCCCGGACAACGACGCAGCGACCGTGAGCATTCCCCCAAACGCAATCAGTGCACCGGCGGCAATCGCCGTGACGAACACCGGTCCCAGGCCGCCGACCGCGACCAGGCACAGCCCGGCAACCGCGGCGACCGCGGCGCCCGACATCGACAGCCCGGGACCGTTGAGAAACACGCCCGGCGTATCCGTCGACAGCTGGCCGACCAACAGGCCGCCGACCGCGGCGAAGCCAAGAGCGCCGACACCCAGAACGGTGCCGATCGCCGCATCACCGATCGCCCGCGACGCCACCATCGCCCCAGTGACCAGGACGACCGTGATGCCCCCCGCGGTGACAGCCCTACTGCCGGCGGCACCGGCCGTACTACGAAAGCCAAGCATGCCGACAGCGACAGCGAGCGTGGCGAGCGCCAGCGCCAGGAAGAGCCACCGGGTGAAGGCGGGTCGCCAGCGATCCGGCAAGGACCGCACGCCGGTGGAGACACCGTCCACAAGGTCGTCGAAGTCGGCTACCGGCAGCTGGTCACCATGTGGGCGTAAGTAGAGGGTCTCGCCGTCCGACAACCCGAGAGATGCCGCTGTCTGGTCCTCTGCCAGCGGCGCGGCCCCCAGCCGCTGCAGCACCCATCCTCCCTCCGGGAGACCGCGTTCGGCCAGCTCATCGCCGCACTGCCGCAGCAGCGCCGGAAACAGGTCCGCCAACGGGACCGTCACGGGCACCGCCAGCTCGACGATCCGGTCCGGAGACACCAGCGTGAGCCGGCACAGGTCCGAGATAGCCGTTGACATCATTAATGCCCCATTTCTCCTTTTTTCGCGCACGCTCAGTCCGCCGGACCGCCTGGGCGAACCGGGCAACCCAACCCATGCACGCTTGAACCCCCCGAGGTGAGTTCAGCCGTGGGGATTGTGAGTACCCGGCCTGGCACCGCCGGGTCACCAAGCGGCCAGGCCACCGGATGGCCGAGCGGTCCCCGAGCCCGGTCCCCGGTCCCCGAGCCCCGAGCCCGAGCCCGAGCCCGAGCCCGAGCCCCGAAACACAGGCCCGCTTTGACTGCCGAATCAGCAACGACGAGGAGCTCGGGTTGAGTACGGTGATCTTTCGAAGGCCTCCGCGGCGCGCGGCGCCCGAAGTGCCGAGCGGGGAGCTACCCCTCCAGGAACCGCCCGCGCTGCCCGAAACGGAGTCGGGCGGCATGTACACCATCCTGATGTACCTGCCGATGGCGCTCGGCTCCGGCGCGACCGTTCTGATCTTCATACAGCCGGGTGCCGCGGTCATCATGTACCTGGCGTCCGGCGCGATGGCGCTGTCGATGGTCGGCATGCTGCTGGCCCAACTGCTCATGCCAGGTGGAAACCGCAAGCGCAAACTGCGCGGCGAACGCCGCGACTACCTTCGCTACCTGTCCCAGGTCCGCCGGCAGGTGCGACGGGTGATGGACGCCCAGCGGCGCAACGCCCAGTGGCTGCACCCCGATCCGGCCAGGCTGTGGTCGGTCGCGATGAGTGGACGGCTGTGGGAACGCCGGCTCACCCACCCGGACTTCGCCGAGGTCCGGCTGGCCACCGGGGAGCAACGGCTGGCGGTGCGCTTTCGTCCGCCGCAGAGCAAACCGATCGAAGACCTCGAACCGTTGTGTGCCCGTGCGCTGCGGCGCTTCATCCGTGCCCATGCCACTGTCCACGGCCTGCCGATGGCTGTGCACCTGCGGGCCTTCGCCCGAATAATGATCAAGGGTGACGTCGCCACCTCGCGGGGAATGGTCCGGGCGATGCTGGCTCAGGCCGCGACCCTGCACGCACCGGGCGAACTCGTGATCGCCGTGTGCGCCGCGTCCGATCGCCAGCAGGAGTGGGAATGGATCAAATGGCTGCCGCACGCGCAGCACCCGCGCGAGCATGACGCCGCAGGGCCGGTACGGATATTCGCCGACGACTACGCTGACCTGGAACAGCTGCTGGGCGATGACTTCACCGGCCGGCCACGGTTCGAGCCCGACAGCACCCCCAGCCGGGACGAGCCCTACGTCATCGTGATCCTCGACGGCGTACCGGTTCCCCACGCGGCCCGGCTCGCCGAAGCAGGCTTCCGCAACGCCGTCGCCGTCGCCATCAACGGGGACGGGGACGGGGACGGGGCGCTGCGCTGGCGAGCCGACCGGCTCGGCCTACGCCTGGCGACGACAGCCGACCGGGTGGACACCATCGGGGTCGACAACGCCGGCCAGGACGTCGCGACCCGGCTGGGGCAGCCCGACACTCTGGACGTGACGCGTTGCCGGGCACTCGCCCGGCAACTGGCCGCGCAGCGGGTGGAGATCTCGGTGGAGTCGACCGAGCCGATGAGCACGGACATCAATCTCACCACGCTGCTCGGCACCGGTGACCCGAACACTTTCGACCCGCCGGCGGCCTGGGCCTCGCGCAGTCCCTGGGACCGGCTCCGGGTGCCGATCGGTGTTGCCGAGGACGGCTCCCCGGTGGAGCTGGACCTCAAGGAATCCGCACAGGGCGGGATGGGTCCGCACGGGATACTGATCGGCGCGACCGGGTCGGGCAAGAGCGAGTTGCTGCGCACGCTCGTACTGGCACTCGCGATGACCCACTCCCCCGAGGTGCTCAACGTCGTACTGGTCGACTTCAAGGGCGGCGCGACCTTCCTGGGCCTGGACGCGCTGCCGCACACATCAGCAATAATCACAAATCTCGCGGACGAACTGCCGCTAGTAGACCGTATGCAGGACGCGCTGCACGGCGAGCTGGTCCGCCGGCAGGAGGCGCTGCGCAGGGCCGGGCACAGCTCACTCCATGAGTACGAGCGCGCTCGGATCGCAGGCGCCTCCATCGAGCCGATGCCAACATTGATCATCATCGTCGACGAGTTCAGCGAACTGCTGGCAAGCAAACGCGATTTCACCGAGCTGTTCGTCATGATCGGGCGACTCGGCCGTAGCCTCGGGGTGCATCTGCTGCTCGCTTCGCAGCGTCTCGACGAGGGACGGGTGCACGTCCTGGAATCGCATCTGTCCTACCGCATCGCGCTGCGGACCTTCTCCGCGATGGAGTCGCGCGCCGTCCTCGGCCTGCCCGACGCATACACGCTGCCGTCGGCGCCCGGCAACGGGTATCTCAAAACCGACACGTCGACTCTGATCCGTTTCCGGGCGGCCTATGTCTCCGCACCGCACCGGGCCACCACCGTCAGCGCCAGTCGCGCGGCCGCCAGCCGGCAGGTGGCCGCGTTCGCCGCCGGTTACATGGCGCCTACGCTGCCGCCTTCAGTGGATCACGCCGATCAGCAACCGGACGTGTCCGATGCCAACCCGCCCGGCAAGCCCCTCCTTCAGATCATCCTGGATCGGTTGCAGGGCGAAGGGCCACCAGCCCACCAGATCTGGCTCCCGCCGCTGTCCAACCCGCCCACTCTGGACCAGCTCCTGCCGCCGCTGGCCCCGGATCCGGAACACGGCCTGGTACCGCTGAGTCGACCGGACCGGTCCGAACTGTCAGTGCCGATCGGCATCGTCGACCGGCCGTTCGACGGCCTGCGCGACCTGCTCATGGTCGACCTCGCCGGGGGCGCCGGCCACGTCGGTGTGGTCGGGGCACCGCAGAGTGGGAAGAGCACCCTGCTGCGCACCCTGATCCTCAGCTTGGCGCTGACCCATACCCCACGGCAGGTGCAGTTCTACTGCCTCGACTTCGGTGGTGGTGCGCTCGGCGGGCTCGCCGACCTGCCACACGTCGGCGGCGTCGCCTCCCGGCTCGACGTCGACCGGGTCACCCGCATCGTGGCCGAGGTGTCCGGCCTGCTCACCGCTCGCGAACGGCTCTTCGCCGACCACAGCCTCGCGTCCATGACGGACTATCGACAGCTGCGCCGTGACGGCGGCTACCAGGAAGACCCGTATGGGGACGTCTTCATCGTGATCGACGGCTGGTTCACCCTCCGCCAGGAGTTCGAACAGCTCGAGCCGGTGCTGTCAGACCTCGCCAACCGCGGCCTCAACTACGGCGTGCATCTGATCATTTCCGCCGCACGCTGGTCGGAAATCCGGCCAGGCATGCGGGACCTGATCGGCAGCCGACTCGAACTGCACTTGGGCGACACGCTCGACTCCGAGGTGGGCAGCCGAGCCGCCGCGAACGTGCCCGCGACGCCCGGCCGGGGCCTGACGTCCGAAGCGCTGCATTTCCTCTCCGCGCTGCCGCGCCTCGACTCCTCGACGACCATTAACGATCTTGCTATCGCAACCCGGGCCGTGGTGGACGCGGTGCTCCAGGCCTGGCCCGGCCCGAGCGCCCCAGCGGTACGGCTGCTGCCCAACCTCCTCGCCGCCGAACGGCTGCCCCCGCCCGACGGCGACCTGCGGATGGCCATCGGTCTCGACGAACATCGGCTTGAACCGGTGTTCCACGACTTCAGCGAATCCGCCCATCTGATCGTGATCGGTGACGCGGGCGCGGGGAAGACGAACCTCCTGCGCCTCGTCGCACAAGCCGTCGAGAAACGGTACTCGACCGCGGAAGCACGGATCATGTTGGCCGACTACCGGCGAGACCTCTTCTCCATGGTGACGCCAGAGCGCCAGCTCGGCTACGCCGTGTCGAGCGACGCCCTGCGACAGATCATCCGCGAAGCCAGCGAAACGCTGCGCGCCCGGCTGCCAGGCCCGGAGATCACTCCCGATCGGCTGCGGCGGCGCGACTGGTGGATAGGACCGCGGTTGTTCGTCGTCGTCGACGACTACGACCTGGTGTCAAGCGGAATGACGACTCCGCTGGAGCCGTTGCTGGACCTGCTTCCCCAGGGAGCCGACATCGGCCTGCATCTCATCATCTCCCGGGCCGCGGCGGGCGCATCACGGGCGATGTACGACCCGATCATGCGTCGGCTGTGGGATCTCGGCACGCCAGCGCTGTTGATGTCATGTCCCCGGGACGAGGGTACGTTCCTCGGCGACGTCCGGCCCCGGACGCTTCCCCCGGGCCGCGCCCAGCTCGTCAGCCGGCGGCAGGCCCAACTCGTCCAGTGCGGCTTCGTCCCTGTCCCGACAGTCGAGGAACTGTTCCAGTGATGCTCCCGCGCCTGCGTCGTGAACCCGGCGGCGCAGGCGCGGGAGGCGCGCATGCGATGGAAGGGACCCACAGCCGGCGCCGTACCGACCCGGCCCCGTGTGACGAGGGCGCCAGCGAACGGCCACGACGCTGGCAATCCGGGAAAAGACCGCTGGTGGCGGCCTCGGCACGGTGCCGAGGCCGCCACCAAGCGCCGGTCCGTCCCCGGCCGGCGCGGCCGGTTACACGGGCACCGCCAAGATCTCCTGACCATCAGGCGTAATAATCATAAGTGTGGCGATGTGTTCTATGGGAATACCGACAGCCCCACTGATACGTTCGCCCGCGGGCGTGGGTGAGTGGGGTGGTACGACCCAGGTGCCGGCGATGTCCTGGATTCCCTTGTGGGAAACCGCGACGAGCCTGCAACGCTCTCCAGCGGCAACAGCGCGTTGGGTACCTGCTACCGTAAGCTGAATTCCGGTTCCCCAGACAGCCGGGGTGAGTACGGCCCGGCCGGTGACAGCTGTCTTGGTATCGCTGCCCTCCACAGTACGGACGCCGACGGACGGTGTGGGCGCGGCCACCGGCACCGGCGCGGCACTGTTGGAGTTACCCATAGCGAAACCGACCGCGCCCGCAGTCGCCACACCGGTTGCGGCCGCGGCAGCAACCGCGAACAACAGCCGTCGTGGCAGAGCATTCGGCGGCAGACCGGCCAGCGGTGGGCCGGCCGGGATCGTGTCCGGCGCCGGCAGGCCCACAACCTCATCCTCCTCGGTCATGGTGCCAGCCGCCAGATCCGCGACGGTGTCGCCCAGATCAAGCAACTCGGCATGGCACGACTCGCAGGAGCGCACATGCTCCTCAAGCCGCGCCTCCTCCTCGGGCTCAAGCGCCCCGAGCAGGTAGGCGCCGAGCGCACGGCGGTACTCCACATCGGTGGTCATACAGCCAACTCCCGCCCCTCATCGAACGCAAGTCGAAGAGTCCGTAACGCATAGTGGATCCGCGACTTGACCGTACCGACCGGAATACCCAGGACACGAGCAGCTTCTACAGCTGTCCTGTCCTTGAAGTACACCTCTATGAGGACGGCACGGTGCTCGGGGGTGAGACGGGACAGCGCCCGTTTAACTTCAAGTGCGGTCAAAACCTCCTCAGAACGGTCCCAGACGGCGGTCTCCGCGGCGTCGTCCTGGTTCACTTCGGTTGGCCGCGCCCGCTTCGCGCGGTAACCATCGACTGTGACATTATGTGCAACCCGCATGAGCCAACCACGTACGGAACCCCGCTCCGGGGTCAATGCCTCCGCATTGTGCCAAGCCCGCAGCAACGTCTCCTGGACGATGTCCTCCGCGCGATACCGGTCACCGACCGTCAGCCGCAGTACGTAGGACAGCAACGGGGCGCCGTGCTCGGCGTAGAGCTGCCGAACGAACTCGGCCCGATCCCTCGGCTGTTCCGCTGGTCGGGGCAGGGCTAGATGTCCGTCGCGTGGATCGTCTCCGACCTGGACCATGATTGGGCAGCCAACCAGTTCAGGTCAGTTCGGATCCACCGGCACAGCCCGGATGTCGGTTCGGGCCCGCCCGTCGCCCGGAGTGCCGTCCACTCGCACCACGCTCGTTCGATCTCATCACAGCCACCTAGATCTATGCAGATAATAGATAACCCTGCTTTAATTTTTACTAATGTGGACAAACCCTAATGGATTCCCCGGACGAACGCCGCATGATCCCCGAAACTGGACACTCTCGTCCGGAGCCGGCGGAATTTTGTGTGTCTGGCGGGAACGGACCACCGGCCCTAGGCAGCCGGGTAATGGCATTATGATCATCTGATCGCGCGGCAGCACCCCCGGCGGGCACTCACCCACCGCGTTGTCCACCTTACTCAGCCGGCTAAGAGCGCCTGGCAACAGGGGGCGCGCTGCCACGGGGCCGGGATACGGACCTCGTGTCATCGCTGCCCATGCATTGCCGCGCGATGCATGGGCAGCCCGGCTCGCCGGTCGCCGCCCACCACAGTGGCTCTCCGCGATACCCACACCCAACCCGGCTCCTTCATCCACAGTCCTGGCGCCGGGCACTCCCCGACACGCCTGATAGCTGACGGCCGACACGAACGATGGCCCAGCAAGACAACCTG
>NZ_CAKJTO010000138.1:0-10583 GCF_917627405.1 Protofrankia sp. Cj5 | reverse complement strand
ACGCCGAGGGCCGGGTCGAGGGGCGTGCCGAGGGGCGTGCCGAGGGTCGTGTCGAGACCCTTGTCCAGCAGCTGATGCTCAAGTTCGGCCCGCTTCCCGAGACGCTGCTGACCACCGTGCGCAACGCCTCCGCTGATCAGCTGCGGACCTGGACCGTCCGCGTTCTGACCGCCGACACCCTCGACCAGCTCTTCGGCTAGCCGGCAGGCGCATCTGGAGGCCGGTCCCTCGATCGTCGCGTATCGCGAGCCAGCCATCGAGGTCGCTCATGCGACCATGAAAGACGGGCCGTCGGCTCGGCTGGCGGTCGTGGCGACCGCGACCGCGGTCCCGCCGCCCGGACAGGCCGAAGAATGGTCCCATGTCACGGTCACCCGGGTGCCGACAGAGGCCGAGGCGCGGCCACCCCGAAGCACGCCTCCGGGCTGGACATGATCGAGCAGTGGTTCGGTGTCCTGACCCGTCGACTGGTGCGCTGTGGCGACTTCGCTTCCCGTGAGGACCTCGAGGCACAGATCACCGAGCTGGCGGTGCGGGCCCACCAGCCTGCGGCCCGTGCCGACCCGAACCAGTGGATGACCTCTATGGGCAGGCGCGCCGAGGTGTCGAGCCGCACGACTGCGTACAGCGCGCTCTCGGCATCGGAGCATCCGCCATGACGCTGGCGGCTGCCTGCCCCGGCAGGCATGCGGTCGCTGTGAGCTATTCGCGTACTGGCAGCTCGCCCGGCGTTGCGGGACGGGCGGTCGTCTCCGTGCGGCGGGCCGGGAACGGCTGCTGACATGCTTGCATGATCATGATGATGTGTGTATAAGTTTTCAGTCATGGGGATGACAGCGGCGTTGGCGGGAGCGAGTGGTTACGCGGGTGGGGAGCTGCTGCGCCTGCTGCTCGGGCATCCGGAGATCGAGATCGGCCCACTGGCGGCGGGTTCGTCGGCCGGGCAGGACGTCACCGACGTCCATCCGCATCTCCCCGATCTCACCGGCCGGGTCTTCGCCGACGTGTCGGCTCTTGCCAGCGTCGACGCCGACATTGTGTTTCTTGCGCTCCCGCACGGCAGGTCCGGCGCTGTCGCGGCGACACTGCCGGATGGCGTCCGCGTGGTCGATCTCGGAGCGGACCACCGGCTCGCCGACGCCGAGGCCTGGCTGCGGGTCTACGGCGGCGACCATGCGGGAACCTGGACGTACGGGATGCCGGAACTGCCCGGCGCACGGGCGGCGATCCGTGCCAGCACCCGCGTCGCGGCCCCGGGCTGTTTTCCCACCGCGGTCACGCTCGCCCTCGCGCCGCTGCTGGGCGCGGGCTTGGTCGACACCGAGGACATCGTGGTGGTGGCGGCCAGTGGCACCTCGGGCGCGGGACGGTCGGTCAAGGCGAACCTGCTCGGCAGCGAGGTCATGAATGACCTGACCGCTTACCGGGTCGGACGCCACCAGCACCGCCCGGAGATCCTCCAGGCGCTGCGCGGTCTGGTGAACACGCCCGTGTCCATGTCGTTCACGACGGTCCTGGCGCCGACACCGCGCGGCATCCTCGCCACCTGTACCGCTCGGCTCGGCTCGGCGGTCACCACCGATATGCTCCGCGACGCCTTGGACGCGGCTTACACGGGCGAGCCCTTCGTCCGGGTCCTGCCGCCGGGGCGCTGGCCCCGCACCGCGGCGACGCTGGGCGGCAACGCTGTCCACCTGCAGGTCACCGCCGATCACGAGAGCGGGCGGGCGGTGGTTGTCGCTGCCGTCGACAACCTGTGCAAGGGCGCTGCCGGCCAGGCGCTGCAGTGCGCGAACCTCATGCTCGGCCTGCCGGAGACCAGCGGCCTTACATCGTCGGGCATCGCGCCGTAACCTGCCGGCCCCTAACCTCCTCGGCTCCTGCCCCTTGACCTCCGACCGGCTGGCCTGGCTGGCCTGGCTGGCCCGCGGTGAGGATCCGGCGTCCGCCGCCTGAATTCAATCATTCGCATTCGGCCCTGCTGACAGTGGCTTTTCATACCGACGCAGTAAGGAGCGATCATGGGTGTAAGGCTGTGAGCGTGACTGCCCCGGGGGGGTTTCGGGCCACAGGAGTGGCGGCTGGGCTCAAGCCGTCCGGGCGTCCGGATGTCGCGGTTGTCGTCAACGGCGGTCCGTCGGACACGGCCGCGGGTGTGTTCACCGGCAACCGGGTGCAGGCCGCGCCCGTCATCTGGTCACGTCAGGTGCTCGCGGACGGCCGGCTGCGGGCG
This sequence comes from Protofrankia sp. Cj5, assembly GCF_917627405.1. Classification (NCBI taxonomy): domain Bacteria; kingdom Bacillati; phylum Actinomycetota; class Actinomycetes; order Frankiales; family Frankiaceae; genus Protofrankia; species Protofrankia sp. Cj5. The sequence continues at coordinate 8,350 of NZ_CAKJTO010000138.1, read as the reverse complement.
GTCGTGCTGAACTCCGGCGGTGCCAACGCGTGTACGGGGCCTGCCGGTTTCGCCGACACCCATCGCACCGCCGAGCACACCGCCGGCCTGCTGGGGATGGGTGCGGGCGAGGTCGCCGTCTGCTCGACCGGGTTGATCGGGATACGGCTCCCCATGGATCTGCTGCTGCCCGGCGTTACCAAGGCGGTGGCCGGGGCGTCGGCCACCGGCGGGCCGGCGGCGGCCGAGGCGATCTGTACGACCGACACCGTCAGCAAACAGGTTGTGCGCGCGGCTGGTGGAGTGACGGTCGGCGGGATGGCCAAGGGCGCCGCGATGCTCGCGCCGGCGCTCGCCACGATGCTCGTGGTGCTGACCACGGACGCGGTCGTCGACCCGGTCACCGCCGACCGTTTGCTGCGGGACGCCTGCCGTACCACCTTCGACCGGGTGGACTCCGACGGCTGCATGTCGACCAACGACACCGTGCTGCTGCTGGCCAACGGTGCGTCCGGCGTGCGGGTATCCGCGGAAACGCTCGCTGGCCTGGTGACCGAGTCCTGCGCTGACCTGGCCGGGCAGCTGCTCGCCGACGCGGAGGGCTCGACCAAGACGATCGCGATCACCGTTACCGGTGCCGCCGACGAGGCCGACGCGCTGGAGGTCGGCCGGTCGGTCGCGCGCTGCAACCTGCTCAAGTGCGCGCTCTACGGCAACGACCCGAACTGGGGCCGGGTGCTCGCGGCCGTGGGCACCACCCGCGCATCCTTCGAACCGGACGCGCTCGACGTCGCGATCAACGGAGTGTGGGTGTGCCGGGCGGGCGGGCCGGGGGAGCCGCGCGAACTCGTCGACCTGACCGGCCGGGAGGTCTCCATCCGGATCGACCTGCACGCCGGCCCCAGTGAGCTGACGGTCTGGACGAACGACCTGACCGACGGGTACGTCCACGAGAACTCGGCGTACTCGACATGACCGCCGTACCGGGGGCGGGCCGGCCCCCGGCGCTGGCCCGGGGGCATGCCGCGCTGGCCAAGACCACCGTGCTGATCGAGGCGCTGCCCTGGCTGTCGCGGTTCCACGGTTCCACCATTGTGATCAAATATGGCGGCCACGCCATGACCGACCCGGTGCTGCGGGAGGCGTTCGCCGCGGACGTCGTGTTCCTGCGCTACGCGGGCCTGCGGGTGGTCGTGGTCCACGGGGGCGGGCCGCAGATCACCGCCCATCTGGCCCGGCTCGGTGTCGAGTCGGTGTTCGCCGGTGGCCTGCGGGTGACCACTCCGGAGACGATGGAGATCGTCCGGATGGTCCTGGTCGGCCAGGTCAACCGGGATGTCGTTGGATTGATCAACAGTCACGGCCCGTTCGCGGTGGGCCTGTCCGGTGAGGATGCCAACCTGCTCACCGCGCGGCGCAAACCGGCGGTCGTGGACGGCCGCGAGATCGATATCGGGCTGGTCGGGGACGTCGTCCAGGTCGCCCCGGAGACCCTGACGGCGCTGCTGGACTCCGGCAAGGTCCCGGTGGTCGCCACCGTCGCCCGGGGGATCGACGACGGGGTCTACAACGTCAACGCCGACATTGCCGCGGCCGCTCTGGCTACCGCGATCGGCGCGGCGAAGCTGGTCATCCTTACCGATGTCGAGGGCCTGTACGCGGACTGGCCGCACAGCGACGAGGTGATCAGCGAGCTGTCCGTGGCGGAGCTCGCTGCCCTCCTGCCGACGCTGACCACCGGGATGATCCCGAAGATGGAGGCCTGCCTGCGAGCCGTGCACGGTGGCGTGCCGCAGGCCCACGTCCTTGACGGCCGAGTGGCACACGCCGTTCTGCTGGAGGTCTTCACCGATGACGGGATCGGGACTCTGATCACGCCAGCTGCGGCCACGGTGGACACCGCCGCGACCACAGCGGCCGCTGTACCCGCCGCCACGTCCGTGCATACCGTGGGAGGAACCCCATGAACGCTGACCTGCTCGATCGCCGGGATGCTGTGATCATGGCGGCTTACGGCCGCCCGCGGATCGCGTTGGAACGCGGTGCCGGCACCCGGGTGTGGGACGCGGACGGGCGCGAGTATCTCGACCTGATCGCCGGGGTCGCAGTCAGCGCCCTCGGCCACTGCCACCCGGCGGTGCAGGCCGCGGTGTGCGATCAGGTCGGGCGCCTCGGCCATGTCTCCAACCTCTATGTGAACGAACCGCAGGTCGCCCTGGCCGAGCGGCTGCTGGGACTGCTGGGCGTCGCTGGTCGGGTGTTCTTCTGCAACTCGGGCGCGGAGGCCAACGAGACGGCCATCAAGATCTCTCGGCGGACCGGCCGCACCGAGATCGTCGCAGCGGATGGATCTTTTCACGGACGTACTCTAGGCGCTCTGTCGATTACTGGCCAGGCGTCCAAACGGGCGCTGTTCGAACCGCTGCTGCCCGGCGCACGCTTTGTTCCCTATGGCGATATCGCCGCCCTGGCGGCGACGGTCAGCGACCGTACCGCCGCGGTCTTCCTGGAGCCGACGCTGGGCGAGGCAGGGGTGATCCCGCCGCCGCCCGGCTACCTGCGGGCGGCCCGTGCCATTTGCGACCGGGCCGGCGCGCTGCTCGTCCTTGACGAGATCCAGAGCGGTATCGGCCGGGCCGGCACCTGGTTCCTGCACCAGAGCGAGGCGATCGTCCCCGATATCGTGACACTGGCCAAGGGACTCGGCGGCGGCCTGCCGATCGGAGCCTGCGTCGGGTTCGGCCCGGCCGGCCAGCTCCTGCGTCCCGGCGACCATGGCAGCACGTTCGGCGGGGGGCCGATTGTCTGCGCGGCCGCGCTCGCGGTGCTCGACACCATCGAGCGGGACGGACTGATCGCGAACGCGGTGGAGGTCGGGCGCGTCCTGACCGACGGGATCCTCGACGCCGGTGTGCCGGGCGTGGTGGGGGTCCGCGGCCGTGGGCTGTGGCTGGCGATCGAGCTGAACTCGCCGTTCGCCGCCGCCTTCGAAACCGCCGCTTGCCATGCGGGTTTCCTGGTCAATGCCGTCAGTCCGGACGCGGTGCGGCTCGCCCCGCCGTTGGTGCTCTCGGCCGCTGAGGCGGCCACGTTTGTCGCGGCGCTGCCCGCGATCGGCCGAGCGGCGCTGACCGCGGCCGAAGACTCTAAGGTCTGCGCATGACGGTGTGTCCCGGTGTCCTCCGCCGCTGCGCTCCTCGTTCGCTGGTGCTCGCTGCGATGCTCGCGATGGAGGTTGGGGCGTGCGACGCTTTTTGCGCATGCCCCGGCCGACCGGGTGCGGGTGTCCCGCAAGGCATGGAGGCCACCTCATGACGGTGTGTCCCGGTGTCCTCCGCCGCTGCGCTCCTCGTTCGCTGGCGCTCGCTGCGATGCTCGCTTTGGAGGCCACCTCATGACCATCCGACACTTTCTCCTCGACACCGACCTGACGCCGGATGAACAGGCTGCCCTGCTCGACGCGGCCGACCGTGTGAAGGCGACCCGCCGGGTGCGCGACGCTGGGCCCAGGCCACTTGCTGGCCGCTCGGTGGCGTTGCTGTTCGAGAAACCGTCCACCCGCACCCGGATGTCGTTCGACGTCGCCGTGGCCGAGCTCGGTGGCCACCCCGTGGTCGTGGATGCGGCCGCCACCCAGCTGGGCAGAGGCGAGTCCATCGAGGACACGGCTGCGGTCTTCAGCCGGTATGTCGACGCGATCGTGGTGCGGACGTTCGCGCAGGACCGCTTGGAGCGGATGGCGGCGGCGGCCTCGGTGCCCGTGGTCAACGCTCTTTCCGATCATGCTCATCCGTGTCAGGCGCTCGCGGACCTGCAGACGATCCGGGAGCACCGCGGCACCCTCGCTGGGCTGACCCTTGCCTACTTCGGGGATGGCAACAACGTCGCGCATTCGCTGGTGCTGGCTGGCGCGCTTGCCGGCATGCGGGTCCGGGTGGCCTCGCCGCCCGGATACGAGCCCTTCGAGCAGGTGCTGCGGCAGGCAGCCGAGATCTGTTCGAGGACTGGCGGCACGGTCAGCGTGACGCACGACGCGCGGGAAGCCGCGTCCGGTGCGGACGTGCTGTACACCGATGTCTGGGCCTCGATGGGCCAGGAGAGCGAAGCTGACAGCCGGTCGCTGGTCTTTCAGCCGTATCAGCTCGATGAGAAGGTGGTGGAGGCCGCCGCCGTTGATGTGATCATTATGCACTGCCTGCCAGCGCACCGTGGCCTTGAGATCACGGGTTCCGTCCTCGACGGCCCCCGGTCGGTTGTCTTCGACCAGGCCGAGAACCGGCTGCATGCCCAGAAAGCGCTGCTGGCGTTTCTGCTCGACCAGACCGATCCGGTCTCGCGGCCGTCCCCCCGGGCGCTGGCTGGCAAGGTCACGCCGTGATGGTGTGCCCCGGCGTCCTCCTTCGCCAGGCTCCTTGGCCGCTGGTGCTCGCCACGGTGCTCGCCACGGTGCTCCCCGCGGTGCTCGCCACGGAGGCCGCCGTATGAGCACCCAGGTACCCAGGGTTTCCCGGCACGCTGCCGCGCCGCTGACCAAGCACGCGCGGCAGGCGAGGCTTGCGGCCCTGATAGCCCGCCAGCGGGTGCGTTCGCAGACGGAGCTGGCTCGGTTGCTGGCGGCGGAGGGCATCCAGGTCACCCAGGCGACGCTGTCCCGTGATCTGGAGGATCTCGGCGCGACCAAGGTGCGTGGCCCGGATGGTGCGTTGGTGTATGCCGTCGATGTCAACCTGGCGCCGACCGAGTCCGTGCGGCTGCCGCTCGGCCGGCTCTGTGAGGATCTGCTCGTTTCGGCGGAGGCCAACGGGAACCTGCTTGTCCTGCGGACCCCGCCGGGTGCGGCGCAACTGTTCGCCTCGGCGCTGGACCGGGCGGGGCTGCCAGAGGTCATGGGCACCATCGCTGGCGATGACACAGTCCTGGTGATCTGCCGGCCGGCATTGATCGCCGTTGCTGATCCGGCTGGCGGTACCGACCCCACCGGCCCCGAACTCGCCGCACGGCTGCTCGATCTTGCGGACGGGCGCTCCCGTGGTTCACCTGTCAACGGCCCATCTGCCGACCTGGCCGGCCAAGTCCCGCCGGCCTGATACACAGAGCAAAATGATTTTTGCAATCCTGGTGTGATGATCTAAAAATATCTGGCTGAGTGCGGCGTGGCGTTGGCTTTTCTGGCGCGGCAGGCAGCCCTGATGATTGTGGAAAGGTTGATCCGTAGTGACCGACCGCGTCGTACTCGCGTATTCGGGCGGCTTGGACACGTCCGTGGCTATCGGTTGGATCGGTGCTGAAACCGGCGCCGAAGTGGTCGCGCTGGCCGTTGACGTCGGCCAGGGTGGTGAGGATCTTGAGCTGATCCGGCAACGGGCGCTGGCCTGCGGGGCGGTGGAATCCGTCGTGGTCGATGCCCGCGCGGAGTTCGCCCAGTCGTTCGTGGCCCCGGCCATCCGGGCCAACGCTCTCTACATGGACCGCTATCCGTTGATCTCGGCTTTGTCGCGGCCTGTCATTGTCCGTCACCTCGTCGAGGCAGCCCGCACCTTCGGCGCTGGAGTCATCGCGCATGGCTGCACCGGCAAGGGCAACGACCAGGTGCGTTTCGAGGTGGGCGTGATGGCTCTTGCCCCGGGCCTGTCGGTGTTGGCGCCGGTGCGGGATTCGGGGATGACACGGGACAAGGCGATCGCGTTCGCGGACGAGCGCAACCTGCCGATCGATGTGACCGCGCGTTCGCCCTACTCGATCGACCAGAACCTGTGGGGCCGTACGGCCGAGTGCGGCGTGCTCGAGAACCCATGGGCGCAGCCCCCGGAGGATGTCTTCGTCTACACCGCTGACCCGACCACCGCGGGGGAGCCGGACGAGGTGACCATCGGTTTTGTCGACGGGCTGCCGCTCTCTCTGGACGGCCGGGCCCTTCCTCTCGTGGACCTGATCGCCGAGCTGAACCGCCGCGCCGGTGCACAGGGCGTCGGGCGCATTGACATGATCGAGGACAGGCTGGTGGGGATCAAGAGCCGGGAGATCTACGAATGCCCGGCGGCGATCACCCTGCTGACCGCGCATCGTGACCTGGAGGACCTCACCCTCGAGCGCGAGGCCGCCCGGTTCAAGCGGGGGGTGGACCAGCGCTGGGGCGAGCTTGTCTACGACGGCCTGTGGTACTCGCCATTGCGGGCGGCGCTGGACGCGTTCATCGACTCCACGAGCGCCCGGGTCACCGGCGATGTCCGGATCCGGCTCGCCGGTGGTGTGGCCCAGGTGGTCGGACGGCGTGGCGAGGCGAGTCTCTACGACCACGCTCTCGCGACCTACGACGCGGGCGACCAGTTCGATCAGCGTGACGCACGGGGTTTCATCGACCTGTGGGGCCTGCCGACCACGGTGTGGTCAGCTCGTGAACAGCGGCTGTCCCGGTGAGCACATCGGCCTGCGAACCACCGGGCTCAGGGCCATCGGCGTCCGCGCCGCCGACCCGGCTGTGGGGTGGTCGTTTCGCCGGCGGTCCGGCGCAGGCGCTGGCGCGCCTGTCGGTCAGCGTCCAGTTCGACTGGCGGCTCGCCCCGTACGACCTGCGGGCCTCGGGCGCGCACGCCCGCGTGCTGCACCGCGCCGGCCTGCTCGACGACGGTGAGCTCACCGCCGTCCTCGCGGCCCTGGACAATCTGTCCGAAGCCGTGCGAACCGGTCGTTTCCGACCGACGGTTGACGATGAGGACGTGCACACGGCCCTGGAACGGGGTCTGCTCGAGCGCCTCGGCACCCTTGGGGGCAAGCTGCGGGCGGGGCGAAGCCGTAACGATCAGGTAGCCACCGATCTTCGGATGTATCTGCGGGAGCACGCCCGGCAGGTGGCAGGGTGTCTCGTCGACCTGCAACTAGCTCTCGTCGACCAGGCGGCGGCACAGGTGGACACGCCGGCACCCGGGATGACCCACCTCCAGCATGCCCAACCGATCTCGTTCGCCCATCAGCTGCTCGCCCACGTCCACGCGTTCGCGCGTGATGTGGACCGGTTACGGGACTGGGACCGGCGTGCCGCCGTGTGCAGTCTGGGCGCGGGCGCGCTGGCCGGTTCCTCGCTCCCGCTCGACCCGCACGGCGTCGCGCGGGAGCTCGGTTTCGACTCGGCCTTCGCGAACTCGATCGACGCGGTCTCCGACCGTGATTTCGTCGCGGAGTTCCTGTTCGCGGCCGCGCTGATCGGTGTGCACCTGTCCCGGCTCGGCGAGGAGATCGTTCTGTGGACGAGCCGGGAGTTCGGTTGGGTCGAGCTGGACGACGCGTTCGCCACCGGTAGTTCGATCATGCCGCAGAAGAAGAACCCGGATGTCGCCGAGCTCGCGCGGGGCAAGTCCGGCCGGCTGATCGGCGCGCTCACCGGACTGCTCGTCGTGCTCAAGGGGCTGCCGCTGGCGTATGACCGTGACCTGCAGGAGGACAAGGAGCCGGTGTTCGACGCGGTCGACACCCTGCTGCTGGTACTGCCGGCGACCACGGGCACGGTGGGGACCATGCGGATACACCGGGAGCGTCTCGCCGCGGCCGCTCCCGAGGGGTTTGCGCTGGCCACGGATGTGGCTGAGTACCTCGTCCGGTGTGGAGTGCCGTTTCGGGAGGCGCACGAGGCGGTCGGGCAACTGGTGGCCTGGTGCGCCGCGCGTGAGGTGGGACTCGACGAGGTCGGTGACGACGACCTGGCGGCCATCAACCCGCGCCTGGCTCCGGGCGTGCGCACGGTGCTCTCCGTCCAAGGCGCGCTGGAGGCTCGTTCGGCTCCGGGCGGGACAGCTCCGGCCCGGGTACGCGAACAGCTCGCGGCAATCACCGAACGGCTCGTACGTGACCGTGAGTGGGCAAAGAGCTTCTGATGGCCTTCAGACGAGAGCAGATCATCAATAGATGACCGCTGGATGAACATCTGGCGACCACGTGTCTGGCAGGCCGCTCCTGGCGGGGTCGCGGCGGCCCCGTCAGGAGTCGGGCCCGCGACGTGACGGGAATGCCGACCGGTCGACCGGTCGACCGGCTGATCAGGAGCGGGGCCGGCGCGGCGGCAACAGCCCCCGATGGTCCCATAGCAGACAGGTTGGTCAAGACGACATTCAGGCGATGTGATGTAGGTAACAGATCGAGAAGCCGTTGACATTTGACGTTCCCGCTCTGCACCCGTAATGTTCTCCTTGCCGGCGGACAGCCGGGAGACACCGAAGCCGAGAAGCGCCGGTGGCCCCAACCCCGGCTCGACACTCTCTGCGAGTGATCGAAGGTAGCCGTCGAGGCTTCCGCCGGATAGTCCGGAATGGTCTGACTCGACCGGATTCCAACAGTAGCTTAGAAAAATGCTCCGGGTGGGAGTTGAAAGATTCCCCAT
>NZ_CAKJTO010000137.1:0-10749 GCF_917627405.1 Protofrankia sp. Cj5 | reverse complement strand
CTCGATCAGTACGTAGACGAATGCTTCTCGGCCGTCCAGTGGCGCGGTGAACAGCAGATCGGTATGCCGCCATCGTAACGTGGCATCAACCAGGCTCCCCGGTACCAGTGCCAGTCTGTCCAGGTCAAGCCGGGCCACCAGTTCTGCTGGTAGCGCCGCCCGTAGCTGTGACGCCGCGTTTGATGGCGTCCCCAAAATCCGACGGAACACCGCGTCATGAGGTGTGTGCGGACTCGACATGGCCACACCGTATAGACAGCCACCGACACACCAGCCCGCCACCACACACCATGGCAGCGACCCACCGGCCACGCGGGGCGCCCACTGTTCCTGGTCTGGATTGCCGACCTGGGCCGGGCCCTCCTCGCAGGCCCAGAACCCATAGCGGGCCACCGCCCGCGCGACATGCCGCGGAACCTAGGCCCGCCGTCGCGTTGACAACGCTCTCAGCCCCGCTGGCTGGCACTTCAAGGCCAAAGGAAGCCAGCCGACGCAGACCGCCGATGCCGGGGCCGCCGGGTGGATGGGAGGTTGCTAGTTTCATGCTCGACGGTACAGCGCTCACAGACACAAGGGAATGCGGCGATGGCGACCGTGGCGCGGGACAAGCTGGCGAGGATGCTCCGAGGAGACGTGGCGGGCGCGTTCAGCGTTGCCTTGACGACGAGTGCGGACGTGCTGAGTATCGAGGTCGACGGCGTCGGGTCCGTCGCCTTCCCGGTGTCTTCCGCGCAGGCGCGCGAGCTCCTCGGCCGCGGCCAACCGGCCCGGTTTGGCCGCGGCGAGGAGACGCTGACCGACCCAGGCGTCCGCGACACGTGGGAGATCCCGACGGAGCTCGTCCACGCCAGGTGGGACGACGACGCGCTGAACGACATTCTGACGACGGTGAAGGACGAGCTGGGCCTGCCGATCGCCGCCGAGCTCACTGCTGGCCTTCATTCCCTGCTGGTGTACGAGCCGGGCCAGTTCTTCCGCGCCCACCAGGACAGCGAGAAGGACGACTCGATGATCGGCACCCTGGTGGTGACGCTGCCCTCCGACCACAGCGGGGGCGAGCTGATAGTACGTCACCTCGAGGAGAAGAACACCTACCGAGGCTCGACGGCAGAGTTGTCGCTGGTCGCCTTCTACGCCGACTGCCGGCACGAGGTCGCCAAGATCCGGTCGGGGTACCGGATCGCCCTCACCTACAATCTGCTGCTCAGCGGTGACACTGCCCTTCCGGAGGGCGATGAGGGAGCGGTCGGCGAGCTGGCCGGTTTCCTTCGGGAGCACTTCAGCACACCCGTGTTCAGCCGTTACGGCGGACGCCCCGCCGGCCCGCCGAACCGGCTCGTCTACCTCCTCGACCACGAGTACACCCCGCGCGCGCTGGGCTGGCGCGGGCTGAAGGGCGCCGACGCCGCGCGCGGCTCCCTGGTGCAGGCAGCGGCCGAACGGGCTGGGTACGAGGCCGTCCTAGCGCTCGCGGACATCAAGACCACACACAGCGCGTACGAGGCGGACGACTACTACGGGGGCCGCGGCCGGCGCTGCTGGGACGACGATGAGAATGCTGAGGACGATGACACTGATGACTTGGCCGACTACGATATCCAGGAGCTGATCGAGTCGACGGTCACGCTCACGCACTGGACCGGCCCGGACGGTGACCAGCTGGAGGCGACCTCGCTGGACGTCGACGAGGACGAGGTGTGTGCGTCCAGCGGGACGGACGACTTCGAGCCCTACACCTCGGACTACGAGGGCTATATGGGTAACTGGGGTAACACGCTGGACCGCTGGTACCACCGCGCGGCGATCGTTGTCTGGCCCCGCGAGCAGTCCTTCGCCAACCGCGCCGAGACCTCCCCCGGCTGGGCTCTGGACGCGCTTGCCGAGATGGCACCGACGGACGCGCAGGCCGCCGCGGCAACGCTCGAGCCGTTCTGGGACGGTGCCCTGCGCGCGCGGACGTCGGCGGACAGCGCGAGGATCTCCGAGACATTCGGCAAGGCCCTGCGCACGGCGGACACCGTGGCGGACGCCGCGACCGCATCGATGCTGCTGGGCCCGTTCCGCGTCGAGAACCTGACCGCCGGCGGCGCCGCACCCTTCGCGAAGCTCGCCAGCCAGTATGGACGGCCGTGGGCCGTGCAGCTGCTGAGGACGTGGGCGGGCGCGGGACAGCCGTACTGGACCGTCGGCGGACCGGAACGCGGGCGATGGGTGGCGGACTCGCTTCCCGGGCTGTGCGCGGGGCTGCGCGCCGAGCCCGGAGGCGGCGAGACGGCCGCGCAGCTGCTCGTCGACCTGGCGTGGACATGGCTGCGGGAAGCGATCGACAGCGCGGCCCGGTCGTCATCCCCGCGCAGCCGCGACGGCGGCCTCGACGCCTTGGGCGCACCGCTTGCCTCGGTACTGACGGCCGCCGCCACGACCGGGCCGGCGGACACCCGGGACACAGTCCTCGAACACGTCCGGCGGCAGCAGGACGCGGTCACCGCGCTGGAGATGTCCGCGCTGCGCGCCGCTGCGGCGCCCGGCGGCAACGGTACCCGCGACGAGACCGGCTTCGGCGAGCTGGCAGCGGACTGCGCGGCGCGGCTGCGCTCCCGGCTGGCGCTCCCATCGCGTGCCGCCACGGACTGGTCGATCACGCTGGCCGCGGACGGCTGCGGGTGCGAACTGTGCGAGACGTTGCGCGCGTTCCTCGCGGACCCGAGCCAGCGCACCCTCGACTGGCCGCTCGCCGAGCAGCGCAGGCGGCACGTCCATTCCCGGATCGACGCCGCCGAACTGCCCGTCAGTCATGTCACCCGCCGGCAGGGCCGCCCCTACACCCTCGTTCTCCAGAAGACCGACGCGCTCTTCACCGACGAGCTGACACAGCGGGCCAAGGACCAGGCGGACCTTGACTGGCTGGTCGCCGAATGGCACGTGCCGCCCGCCCCGCAGACCACCTGACCTCCATCCGTCGATTCCGGATTCGAGTCACGCGGGCATCAGGCTGGCCTCGACCATCGCCCCAAGCTCCCAACAGGCCTCACGCACGGCGGCGTCCACCCCGCCGACAACCGACAGCGGCTCCCGCAGACGCTTCCACCTCAGAGGGCGTTTGATTAGAGATAATCATCTTATATAACCTAATAGGTTCCTCGCCAGGTAGGTGTTGTTTCGTTCGTTATGCGTCTAGTGAGATTGTCGATCGAAGCCAGGTAGATCATGGCTTCGGAGCTGGCGGGCACGGTCTCGTAGTCGCGGGCCAGGCGGCGGTGCATCATGATCCAACCTAGCGTCCGCTCCACCACCCAGCGGCGAGGGTAGACGATAAACCCCTTTTGTCCGGGTTCCTTCGCCACGACATCGGCGGTAATCCCGGCCTTCGCGGCATGGCCGATAAACTGGGTCTTGTACCCGGAATCGACCCACACCCGGATGAGGCGGCGGTGGCCGGCGGCCAGCGCGTCGATCACGGTTTTGCCACCGTTGGTGTCTTGGACCGAGGCTGCGGTCACGACCACGGCCAGCAGCAGCCCGAGCGTGTCTGTGACGACGCCCCGCTTACGGCCGACGATCTTCTTGGCGGCGTCTATCCCCTGGCTGGCACGGGGAACGTTGGTGGAGGTCTTGACGCTCTGGGTGTCGAGGATGCATGCGGTCGGCTCGGCTGCGCGGTCTTCCTTGGCACGGGCGAGGCCGGTCAGGTCGTAGTTGAGGCGGGCGAAAATACCCTCGTCTCGCCAGGCCGCGTAGTAAAAGTAGACGGAGCCTTTTCAATCTTGGTTTTTCCTGGTCCCCGCGGAAGTCGGCAAAGGCCATTAGCGAATTGATGGGGCGGCAACCCGATCGTTCTGTTGACATTCGGTGGCCCACAGTTGACCGGGTGATGTTGGCCCAGGCCTCGTCAATAGAGAAGTCCCCGGTAGACCACAGGGTGCCTAATCCACTGTGCCCTTGACCGAGGACTTCCGTTGCTAACGTACCCCGGCGTTGTCGATCTGCCCGAGTCGACCCTGACGTTTCTGACCGCGCTGCTCGCCGAGGACCGCGCCCGACGCCAGACCTGGCGCAAGCTACCCTCACACGACCAGGCACTCCTGGTACTCGTCCACCTACGCAAAGGTGAACGCTACGAACAACTCGCCGCGGGCTTCCAGGTCAGCGTCGGCACCGTCCACACCTACATCCACGAGGCCGTCCGCCTCCTCGCGACCCGCGGGCGCAGCCTGCTCGCCGCTGTCTGGACCTTCGCGTGGACCCAGAGCAACTTCCTCATCCTCGATGGCACAGTCGTGCGCACCAACCGTGTCCGCGCCCACAACAAGCTGTACTATTCGGGCAAGCACAAATACCACGGCATCAACCTCCAGGGCCTCATGGACCCCTACGGCCGGATGATCTGGATCTCCGAAGGGCTACCCGGCTCCGTCCATGACCTCACCGCCGCCCGGATGCACACCATTCTCGACCTCGTCGACCGCTCACAGCTCTACCTCTACGCGGATAAGGGCTACGTCGGCGGCGAGGGCGACCGACTCCTCATTCCGATCAAAAAGCCCAGGAACAAGGAACTCCCCGTCCGCGACAACGAAGCCAACCAGACTCACGCCGCCACCCGCTCACAGGGCGAACGCGGCTTCGCGGTCCTGAAGAACTGGCACATCTTCGACCGCTACCGCGGCTGCCCCCGCCGTGTCGGCATATTCGCGCAGGCCATCCTCGTCCTCACCCACGAAGGCAATTAGAAAAACCACATTGAAAACGCTCAATGAACAAAAAGCGACACCAGGCTCAAAGGTATTGATTTTTGATTAGGCGATGGTGTGACCTCGCAAAATAGGGGTCTCGGCCAGCCTCAATGACCGGCCCGTGAAACGGCGAGTTTGACAAGCGCTCCGGCGATGGTATTAATACATCCGGCGCGGCGGTAAATGTGACGCCACCAAGCCCGCCCCGGACACTCGAAGGGGCGGGCTTGGCTTGTGACGTGGAGTGGCTGGTGTTCGCCGGAAGCGGCGCGGATTAGTCGCTCATACTGTCACCCTCCCATGCTCATCACCCCCTCGGCGTGTACGGCGCTATCCGGGGTTCCGACTCCGTTGGCGGACACCCGGAGATTTTGGTGAAAATGGTCCAGGCGATCAGCTCGCAGGTTTCGCGGGTGATGCGGCGGGTAATGCGCTGGCTCCGGTCTTCCACCTCCAGCGGGAGGATTACCTGGTCGTCCATGGCCGTCAGGTGCGCCCACTGGTGCGCCTCGTCCCACTCAGCAAAGGCGGCCAACTGTTCCCCGTACCCATTGATTACGGAGTAGGGCCGGATACGCCGGGCTGCCGCCTTCTGGAGTGCTCCAACCGTCCCACGAGCTTCCCCATTTGGTCGCGCATCCATCGGACCTCCTCGGTCACGCTTTCCAGCCGTTCGCGGAGGGCGGCCAGCTCAAGGGGCGTGGCGCCGAGTTCGTTCCTGGAATAGGCAAAGTTGTCTTCCAGCAGCTCCAGTTGCGTCAGTACGGCTTCAAATTGGCACTCGATGAGATGAGCAGCCATATTCTCCCCAGACCCCGGCCCGGACGAACACGAACCGCTGATCCAGCCGCCCACCATCTACCTCCTGTTGCTGGTCCGCCGTCAGCCCCGTCTGGCTGGCGCCCGGTGCCGGGGAGGCCGGCATGATCGAACTTGCGCCATCTCAACCCGGCACCGGGGCCTGGTTGGGACACTGCGCGCGTTGGCTAAAGAGCAGTAGCCATCCCATGCATGACGGGTATGCGCGGCACGTCTGGACGACGGACCGTAACGGCTAGACTGCGAGGTAGGAAGCCCACCGCAGACGACGGAGAGGGCCGGTAATTACGGTGAGCGAGCAGCGGGGGCAGGGTCGCTACTACCGGTGTGGGGAACGGCTGGCACGGGACAACAGCGTGGGCCTGTGCGGACCCTGCCAGCGCCGGACGGTCGAGCTGGAGGCAGGAGCGCCGGAGGTGGCGCCCACATTTTGGGAAGCGTCAGACCAACTCCGGGATGCCCTCGATGCCTGGCACATGGGCCACGTCATTGCCGCGTACCGCACCCACCCGCACCACGGCGCCCCCTTGCCCCAGGAGATGGTGGCACGATGGATGGGCATCACCCAGACACAGCTAAGCCGTATCGAATCCGGCACTCCTATAACTGATCTCACTAAGCTCATTCGCTGGGCCGAGATGTTGCGCATCCCGGAAGAGCTGTTGTGGTTTAAACTTCCCCGCCAGCGTCCGCCGGCGGGAGAAATGCAAAGGCCCCCTGCCGCTGGCGCCGCATCAATTGCCTCGCACCACCGCGGCAGGGACAGCACGTATAGCGACGTGCCGGACCAGTACCGGGTGATTGCGCACGTCGGGGAGGTGGTTATTGTGGCGATGGATCGGCGGACATTTCTTGCCGGAAGCGGAGCCGGGTTTTTGGTCGGGGGCAAAGTGATGCCGCTGGCCTCCTATAAGCAAGTAGCGCCCGAGGCCATCGAGTACCTCGCCTCACAAATTGACAGCTTCTATGCGGCCGAGGCTACGCTAGGCCCTTACACCGTGATCCCCTCGGTACTGGTACAACAGGAGTTGCTACGCCAACTCCTCACCGTGGCCCGCGGCGATGCACGGCGGGCGCTCTTGCGCACTAACGCCGCCTATGCGGGCCTGGTGACGTGGCTTTACCAGGACGCCGGGGATTTGGGTACGGCCTCCCATTGGGCGAATCACACGCTGGAACTCGCCCACCGGGTCGGGGATACCCAGCTTATCCGTCACGCCCTGACTAATAAGGCCATGATCTGCACCGACGAGCAGGACGGCCCCGGCACACTGGACCTCACAAGCGCGGCCCTTGTGGATGAAACGGAGTTGTGCCCGAAGGTGCGGGTACAGGCAATGCAACAATCCGCCCACGGCTTTGCCCTCATGGGCAACCGCCGGGGCGCTGATTACGCTTTGGATAAAGCCGCCGCGCTCCTGCCCCAGGTGGATGACGATTACCCCTGGTACAACGCCTGCCGCCGGACCCCCGGCTACATCGAGGCCCAGCGCGCCACCTGCTACAACAGGCTTGGCCTCGGCGCGGAGGCGGTGGCCCTGTGGGAGCAGGTGATAACCGGCCTGCCCACGACCGCGCGGCGGGATGCGGGCGTTTACCGGGCGCGTCAGGCCGTAGCCTCCGCCCAAGCCCACCAGCCGGACGCCGTGGTTGGCGCCGTGCGCCAGGCCGTCACCATCGCCCAAGAAACCAGTTCGGCGCGGCTGCGCCAGGAATTGGAGGGCGTCTGGCATCACCTCACCCCCTGGCACGCTGATCCGGTGGGGCACGAGGTAAAGGAATTGCTCGCCCAACTGTAGGAGGGTGTGACATGGGAGTACGCGACCCGCTACCGGCCGAGGAAGTCACCCGCCGCCTCAGCGCGCTACCGGGCTGGGAAAAAGCCCCGGATCGGGAAGAAATTCATAAAAGCTTTCACCTGGACTACTACACCAGCGTCAAGGCGATCAACGACGTAATGGGACCAGCCCAGGAGCTTGAGCACCATCCAGATATTGACCTGCGCTGGGAGACCCTGCACTTTAGCCTCACCACCTACACGGCCGGGCAGAAGATTACGGAACTCGATTTTTTGCTGGTGGCCCGAATCGAGGACGTGATGGCTAAATATATTCCGGCCGGATGAGTGCGGCCTCAAATGGGCGAGGGGTCCAGAGACAACGATGGCTCTGGACCCCGTGATGCCGGTGTTACGTTGGGAGGGGCGCGACTACGGGTTTGGTGAGTGCGATTACTGGCCCCAGCGGTGGGCGATTAGGTACGCGCCCGGCGCCCCCGCACGCCCCGTGCCTTCTCCAGTGCCGCGTCAGGCACGACCTTCCGGAACTCGGGCAGGGTCACGGCGAATTGGCGGGCCTGGTCTTCGCCGGGCAGCCTCACCGCGCACAGCACGATGTCCCCCGCTTCCTTCATTGCCGCCACTTCTGACGGCAAAATGTCGAGCTGGCAGGGCGCATCCAGCAGCGGGTGGGTTTTGACGGTGAGGGCGCCGAACTCCTCGTCATCCGCCATTTCCCCGGAGATGTCGGAGACCTTCTTTTGTACGGTGGCCACGGCCTTCCCTTCGGGCTGTAACGATAACGGCCATGATCCACTATTGGGGAAATTGTTATTTCCATCAAGACTTGACTGACAAAAAATGGCCGCTCGCCTGTCCGGTCGGGTCGAGGTTGCCGGCCCATTCGTGGCCTTGGGGTGCAATTGTTGCGGGTTTTCAGCGGCGATTCTTGCGTATAATTGCCGCCGCAACCGTCCCCTCCGCCGATGGGCCATCCGGCATAGATGGTGACGGGTCGAACACTAACGGTGGATATGCGACCCCTACCTTAGCCACGGTTCTGCTCACAGAACTTGCCGAAAGTCGTGCGCCTCGCGCGATCACGCTACATGCCCACAAGATCGGGAACCATGGCAAGCTGCACAGAAGGCCGCCGGCTCGGCGCTGCCGACCCTGCTCCAAGGTGGAGAATTTGCTAAACTTCCCCTGTGGACGAGTGGGAAGTCCGCGTCACGAACGAGTTCCTGGCCTGGGTCAACGGGCTCGATCCGAGGTCCAAGGCGCTCGTCGTCGACGCGATCGACCGTTTGAACCCGCCCAGGTCACTTGTCCCGAGCGGCCGACAGCGATGGAAATCCACGCCATCAGCCTGGCCTGGGACACCAACGTGGCGTAACCACGACAGTCGAGCTTGTCCGCCGACCGGAGAAACCCCCGGTTGACTGGTTGAGCCAACCGGGGGCGGGGAGTTAAACGCCGAGATCGGCAGGGTGCGGACGGCTCTCGCCGCAGAACACCCGGATACCCATCAGGGTGATGGCGCAAGCCCTAATCTCGGACGTTTATTTCCAGCGCTGGAAGTTGCCGCCGTTGCAGCCCAGCGTGTAGACGCTGCCGCTGGCATTGCTGTCCAAGCAGAATCCTGTCGCCACGTTCTTAATCTCGTACCCGTATGTGCCCTTATAGGTGACTTTCCACTGCTGGTAACTGCCACCGTTGCAGCCCAGCGTGTAGACACTGCCATTGGCATTGCTGTCCAGGCACCGGCCGGTCTGATAGTCCTTGATCTGGTCCCCGTAGGTAAGCGGGGTGTTGGTCCACAGCTGGTAGCCACCGCCGTTACAGCCCAGCGTGTAGACGCTGCCGCTGGTGTTGCTGTCCAGGCACCGCAACGTGGCGGTGTTCTTCCAGGTCCACGGCCCTCCGGACAATGCCGAAGCGCTGCTTGCCGTGAACCCCAAAAAGACGATGGGGACGATCAGAACCGGCAGGATTCTTGCGACGAGCCTCTTACGCACGGTCTTCCTCCTCGGTGACAACCCGTAAGGCCAGATACGCGTGGCGCAGCCCGAAGCCGGCACAGGCGGCCGGCTTCGGGCCTTCATCCGCTGTCCGGGGCCGCGGGTGGAACTAGCACCTAATCAGCTAATACTGCCCATTGGCCCCTATAGCGGATGTCACATCATCGCACAATGAAACAGGTCATGCACGAAACGCGCCAGCAATGCGTAGCGTAGCACTAACAGTGCGTGGTGTAACGGCGGGTGATGTCGGTGGACTGGCCGAGGAGCTCGGTGATGAGGATGGTGGCGGCACGCACCCTGTCCGCAGCACACCTGGCCCGGGAGCTGGCCGCGGACACGTTGGCCAACCGCCGGCGGATTCTCGGATCTCCACAGAGTGGCCTAGCGAGATCACTGACTGGTTCATCGCTCACTCTGGACCGGCCTGAGCCTCAGACGTCCAGGTCACGCGGGCATCAGGTTGGCCGCGACCGTTGCTCCAAGCTCCCAGCAAGCCTCGCGCACGGCGGCGTCCACCTCGCCGACAACCGACAGGGGCTCACGCAGGCGTTTCCACTTCAGCCCGGTGGCAATCGTCTCGACCCCGCGGACCGCGCCAGTGGTGTCAGAGTTGCCGTGAACGTACAACGCATACGGTCGGCCGATGGTCGCCTCGAGCACGGGGTAGTAGATCTGGTCAAAGAAATGTTTGAGCGCCCCGGACATATATCCGATGTTCACGGGAGTCCCCAGCAGATAGGCATCCGCTGCCAGTACATCAACCGCCGTGGCGGCCAGCGCCGGCCGCACCTCCACCGTTACGCCCTCGATGGTGTCATCCCGCGCCCCTGCTATTACCGCCTCAAGCATGGCCTGCATTGTCGGCGACGGCGTATGGTGAACAACGAGTAGTGTCGGCATCGGGGCCATCCTACCGCATCTCCTTTGCCTTATCGCCTTGCCTTCCCTCTCCCGGAGAACAGGGCGGCAGCATATCGTGCGGTCCAGGCGCGGCGGCCCCAGTTCCCGATGAGACAATCAGAAGGGACGTGCCATGAGACCTGATCGAGACATACCCGCGGTCATGGCACAGACTACAATCTTGGGCCTCTGAACAGGCACGCCCAAAGACTTCGGCTCCGCCGCATGGACGAACAGATCACCGGCGGATTCCGCCGAGCTGCAGGCCGAGGACACCAAGTACGACGAGCAGGAGCGAAATGATCCTGACCGTGGTCAGGGGCTCCCCGTAGACGACGATGCCAATAATCACAATAGCCGCGGTACCGACGGCTGACCACACCGCGTAGGCGACTCCAATCGAGATCTGACGCAACACCAGGGACAGCAGGTAGAACGACAACGGATAGCAGGCGCACACGACGACCGACGGCCACAGGCGGGTGAAGCCGTCGGA
>NZ_CAKJTO010000136.1:0-10789 GCF_917627405.1 Protofrankia sp. Cj5 | reverse complement strand
CTAGGCCCCGCTCCAGCACCTGTTTGATCAGCCCGGTCTGGAGCGGTCCCCTTCCGCGTGCCCGCTTGGCGGGCGGCACTCGCGGAGCCGATGCTGG
Source organism: Protofrankia sp. Cj5 (assembly GCF_917627405.1). Taxonomy (NCBI): domain Bacteria; kingdom Bacillati; phylum Actinomycetota; class Actinomycetes; order Frankiales; family Frankiaceae; genus Protofrankia; species Protofrankia sp. Cj5. Next base: position 10,692 of record NZ_CAKJTO010000136.1, on the reverse strand, counting down.
GCAGGAGCATCGCCCGCGCCTTACCCTGTGGGTGCCGAAAATGTCATCCGCCCTACTCAGGGCTGTCGAGTTGGTCGAGGAGTTCGCTGATGCGGCGGGCCATGGCGGTGTGGCGTTCTGCCTCGCGGAGCCAGCCTCGGTCGGTGGCGTCCTGGACGAGTTTTTGTTCGAGACAGAGCCGGTCGCGGAGGCGTGGGCTGTATTCGGTTGTCGTGAGGAATTTTGAGCATGTGAGGAAGAGGTCGCATTCGCAGGGGCCTTCTTCGGGGAGACGTAGACAGTGCCCGAGTTCGAGGGCGGTCTTGTAGTAGTTGGTGGTAAGCCAGTTGATGGCGTCTTGTGGGAGCTGGTGGTGGCGGATCGCGTCGGCGGCCGGGCCGGCAATTCGTGCGCCTGGGTGGAGGGCGTTCTTGTAGTCCTTGAGTACTGTCGGATCGGTGATTTGTGAGTAGATGAGGCTCATGGTGCTGCTGCGGTGGCCGAGGATCGCCATGATTGTCTGGAGTCGGGCGCCTTCTTCAGCGAGTTGGGTGCCGACCGTGTGTCGGAATCGGTGGGAGGTGACGATCCGGGCTCCGTTCTCGTCGATGAGTCCGGCGTGCTCGCAGGCCCGCTGCAACGCGACGTCGAAGAGCCAGTAACTGGACATGAGACGGCCGCGGGTCTGGAACACGTATCGGGTGGGCTTTCCGGTGACTTCATCGGCGAGGGGCCGGTGGTGGCCGGTGGCGGTGGCGGTGATGCAGGCGCGGAGGGCGTCCGCTGCCTCGGGGTGTAGCGGAACGATCCTCTCGGTGTAGGTCTTTCCTGCTGGTATGCGCAGCCTGGGATGCCCGTCGGGGTAGGCGTCGAGGCAGTCGAGTTCGAGCCGGCGAATTTCACTGCGACGAGGGCCGGCCCACCGGGCGACGAGGTTGGCTGCCTTCTGGTAGGGGTCCGCGAGGGTGTGAATGCCGGTGACGATCTGCGCGAGTTGATCGTTGGGGAGGTAGCGTGGGACGCTGACTACTTTCTTGGGCATGTCCAGGTGGCTGAGTAGTGGGCGGCCAGGGACGCCGTCCCAGCCCCAGGCGAGGGTGTTGCGGAAGAAGACGTTGAGAACCGAGATTGTTTGTCGCTGTGTTTCTAGGCTCACGGGAGCGCCGGTGCGGTAGTGCCGATAGTCGGTGCTCAGCCAGGTTAGGAATTCCTCGACATGGGGCCGCGTGAGCTGGGTGAAGCTGGTGATTTCGGGGTAGTTGTTGCTGAGCCACTGGGTGAAGGTCCGAAGCCGGCCGCGAATGTTGTTACGGTTCCGCGTTCGGTTCGGCGCTGCCCGGATGAGGTAGCGGTCGAAGAGTTGCTCCATTTCGGCGGAAGCCTTCGGCAGGGTGTGAGGGCTTTCGCCGAGGCTGATGATTTTGGCCTGCTCGGGCACGACCCCGAGGCTGTGAAGGACTACGTGCGTGACGTAGACGTGGGTTCGGGTTGAGCGGTACCAGGTCTTGACCTCGGTCCCGGCCGCGAAGCCGGGCCGCAGACACGTGACGTCGGGTCGATCACGGAAGGCGATGATCTCGTCCCGCAACTGCCGAAGGTCGGCGGCGGTGATGTTCTTCCAGTCGGGATCGGCCTTGCGCAAGGCGACCCACAAGCACGCCTTGAGCATCGAGTTGTGAGCGCCTGGGAGGCCGTAGCCGATGCGTTTCGCCTCGTGGCTCAGCTCGCTGATCCAGCCGGGTCCAAAGCCGAGTATGCGCCCGTTCGCCTCGGCGAGGTCCCTGAAGGAGTGCGCCAGCAGCCAGGGGTAGTCCAGCTCCAGATGCCCGGTCATGGCAAGAGCGCACAGGTAGAAGCGCTGCCCGGCGAGGAGATGGCGGCGGTGCGAGCTGTCGTGGCCGGCGGGGTGCAGGAGTCTGTCGACCAGCGGAGCGGTCTGTCAGACCTTCAGGTTCGGCCATCGCTCAATGAACTCGCGTCGGGCCTGATATTTGCTCCTGCGGTAGTGCACGGTGACTGGGTAGCGGTCCAGCAGGGCGCTGAAATCCTCAATAACGAGATGTCCCGTCTCTGCGGGAGGAATCATCCTGTCAGGCTGTCCCATCGTCGCCCTCCCGACCTTGGCGGGAGACGGCCCGGGTGGCCTTGGTGTAATCGGCGAGGACTTGCTCGTCGCTGACCAGCGTGTAGAGCCTGGTCGACTCCGGTGAGGCATGTCCCAGCCGTTTCTGCAACGTCAGCTCGCGCATCCCAGATTCCCACATGTCGGTGGCATGGGTGTGGCGGAGCGCGTGCGGGGTCGTCCAGGCCGTCCGGATAGCTAGCCGGTCGCAGTGCCGAGCGAAAATCCTCCACAGCGCCTGGTAGCTCAACGGCTCGGCACGGCGGCGGCCCTTCCCGCCGATCAGGAAGAGATACGGAGAACCTGTGTCGCGGGGTCGCTCGTTCATGACATAGTCGTTGATTGCAGCCAGAGTGCGGGGATCGTGCAGATCGACGACTCGTTCCGACCGGGACTTCTGTCGGACTCCCTTCGGATGATCGCCTCTGTGGCGAACGCGGACCCGACGGCGCCCGTACTCGATGTCGTCGGGTATCTGGAGGCCCAATACCTCCCCGGGGCGCAGCCCACCGTCCAGCATGAGCAGGAACATCGCCCGATCGCGTTTCGTGCGCAACGCGTTGAACAACGCATCCAGATCCGAGGCGGCCATCGGTCGGGGCAGCGTCCGCGCCGCCTTCACTTTCAGGGCCCGCCGCACGGGCCGCTGCCGGCTTGCCCTGCCCATGAAAGGCTGATGACGATCCGGGACTCGCGCGCGAGCGTGGTCCGCGACCATTCGGACCGGGTTCTCGTCCCTGAACTCCTCGACCGTGATTGCAAATTCGAAGAAGCTCGACACAGCGGCGAACGTCCGATTGACCGACGAGGCAGCCCTACGGTGACCAGGCCCCCGCTCGTCATGCGTCGCCAAAACCAGCCCCTGCACCTTCCCCGGCGCGCGAACCGGCAGGTGAACGAGGTAGTCCAGGAAGTCGGCCATGACCGCGGGTCCGACCTCAATGTACGACATGCCACGGTCAGCCAGAAACCGGTAGAAAAGACACAAGTCACTTGCATACGCCTTAACAGTATTTGGTGACATTGCCCGGTTCTGAAGATGCCGCAGGAACCTGCTCGGCATCACCTCCACGGCATCGCCTTCTGCCACCAGCACCCAGCGCGTCACGTCGTCCTGGTCGATACTCCGTGCGGTATGCAACGGCCTCTCCTCGCGATCGTCCGGTTAAGATCACCCGGACGATCCAACCAGGCTGATCACCCTTCACAGCCCAGGTGTCGAGATAACGGGGTGCATCGGCGGGTCGAAGTAGACGCCCACGACGGCGGCGCCTACCCCGCCGAGGAACGCGACCGGGCCGTGGAACGGTTTCCCGCAGATCGTGCAGCGGCCCTCGGACGCCAGCCGCAGCGCCGTCGCGCCGTCCACGGTGGTGAAGTCGAGGTCGCCGTTCGGGTGGTGCGCGGTCACCGCGGGGATCGGTAGCCGGCGACGCGGGTCGATCGGGAGGGACCGCATCAGCGCCGGAAGATCCGGATCCCGAACCTGACGGCCCGAGGGAGATGGTCCGGGCGGCGGCGCGGCTCGCGTCGGGTCGGGTGCCGTCGGCATCGCGGCTCCTTTCGTGTCTGGGCATGCCGAGAGCACGGCCCCGCCGGGCGGGGCCGTGCGTCGGGGTGGGACAGCGGGTCTGGCTCTCTGCGGGCGGCGGGGTCAGCCGGCCCAGGGCGCGAGCAGGTGGCGGAACGCGGCCGGGTCGGTCAGCCCGTCGGGGGTGTTGGTGAACAGCACCGGTTTCGTGGCGTCCCAGCCGGTGCCCGTCAGCGGCGCCGAGCACGGCGCATCGCGTCGACGCGGGACGCAAACTCCGCCGGCCGTTGTACCGGAGTGCCGCGCCAGGGTGACATCGAGGTCAGGTCGGCGTCATCCGAGACGATGAGGAGGACGCAACCTCCGCCGCAAGATCGAGCACGAGATTGTCCTCGTCATCGCGACAGTCGGGGACCGTCCTCGGCGGGGCGACAACTCCACCGCCAGAGTCGTCCGCGATCTCCACGAGAACGGCCACATACTCACTGATGGTCACCGTATCGAGCCCCGTGGCCGCGAGAACCCGAGCGGTATTGGTCAGAATATGCGGCGACAGCCAAAGCGGGAACTCTCGACCGTCGTTGGCCACGCCCAGACAATCAGCCGCAGGGTTGTCGGTCTTCGGTAGAAGGGTAGGTCACATCGAGAAGGAAGCAACCTCGCCGACGACCGCTGAGACAAGGACGTTGACGTCGTAGACGACGGGGATGTCACCCACGTTGCTTGAGCACCGCCGCGACCAGGTCATTCACTTTGGCAGCCGAGTAGACTCGGCGGATCTGTGTATGCGCGCGTCCCGGAGGTCACGCAACCGCTCGGCCCGCTCTTCTGAGGCCATGACCCGCATACCGACACGCAGGAACTCCGACCGGTTCCCGTGGCCGAACCGCTCGATCAGTCGCTCCAAGAGCGGGCGATCGCCGTCGGAGATCGCGAACCCACCGCCTGAGCAGCCATGACCCCTCCGTTGCGCATGCGTTGCTACCACCACGCGATTCGCCCGACCTGCAGCCAGCGACTCACCCCATCCGGAGGTGATCGGGCAAGCCGGGGCCGGTTGCGATCAGCTGCCGGGCCTCGGGACCGACCAGGACCACCGGCTCCAGGAGCACCCTCGACGAGACGTCCCTCACCCGCCTCGCCGAGATCCTCCCGGGCGTCAATTTTCGCAGGACTTGTCCGCCGCGCCACCGTTCGGCTTGACGTCGACCCCCTGCTGCGGCTTGCCACCGGTCGTCGTCGAGTTCAACGGGAACTGACGCTCGTCAAGAATCGTCACCGGCTTGTGCGCCGGCGCTCCCGTGTCGCTGCCCGCCCAACCGACGCAGCCGCTCACTCCCTTGAAGCTCATCTTGCCGATCTCGCCGGCGATATTATTCCTGTCGGCGGGCGCGGGACTGAGCCTGTGCACGGCTTCCGCGTAGACCTTGACGGCGTCATAGAAGACTAGTGCCGTCTCATCGAGAACTGGATCGATGGTCGCGGACTTTCCACACAACGTATCGTAGGACTTCCAGAAGTCGGCGCTGTCCCCGGACTCGTCCGCGGCACGCGTCGGGTCGGGGATGAGATCGGTGCAGTCTTTCAGGCTGCGGTTGACCGCCGCCAGCGAAACATACGAGAAGGGGATCTCGGGGTAACTGTCGCGATTTTTCGGTCCGGCCAACGCGGCGGGCACGTCCCCGTCGGCGATAATCTCAGGATAGTGCCCCTTCGCGCACCTCTGCCGAATACCTCCGAGCAGCCCGAGAAAGTCTGCGGCACGGCCGGCGAAGAACACGACACCAGTAAACGGACCGCCGGTGTTCTGTCCACCACAGAGGCTCTCACCCGCTACGTGGGCGTTTGTCAAGTCCCCGCCGGCGGGCGCGTCGTCTCCGTGGTACTTCGGCCGCGGTACAACCTCGAATCCGCTGGCCTGCGCGGCGTCCTCGATATCCTTACTGAGATTTTCCTGGTACAGGTCCGTCGGGTCCTCGGAGCTGAGGACAATCGCCTGCCTGGTGGCGCGGCCGGGCACCAGTTTCTGGGCGGCGAATGTTACCATGGCCGCGGCCTCGTCCCGGTCCGGCGCCGCGATCTGGAAATAGAAGGGATGACTTCCCTTGGTCAGTTGGTCCAGAGCGAGGGTCGGCGTCACCACCGGAATTGAGTGACCCAGGAGATTGCCGAGCATGTCGACCGTCGGCTGACGGCTCCACTCTGGCCCGACCACACCGACGATATCCGGCCTCTTACCCCCGCTCATCATGTGCACGATCTGCTTGCCGAGGGTTCTGCCGTCATCCATCCTCGGGCCTCCACTCGCGAAGAGTATGGAGATCTTCGGCGTGTCGGGCTTCATATTGTTCGCCAGCTGCGCCGCGGCGACACCCAGCAGCTTCTCACGCTCGGAGGTGCGGAGCACACTTTTGGTTCCGGTGGGCGGCTCGGTCAGGTCGCCGATGAATATCAGCGTCACGGGCGAGAAATCCTTCACCTGGAGGTTCTGATGCCATATCAGAAGGCCGACGTCCGTCAGCCTGTTCTCGGCGAGCGCGCCGGTGTCGTCGACGTGGAAGTCTGCGATATTGTCGCTCACTCCGACACAGACGGATCCCATTTTCGTGAGCGACCCGTAGTAATGGTCCAGAGGTCTGAGTCCGCAGTGCGACGAGCGTGACGAGTGCCGCACGACGACATCGATGACGACGCCCGCGCCGGCGAATAATAGCAACACCAAGGCACCCGCCAGGAATCGGGACCGTCGGCGGCGCGGGAGACGAACACCGAGCGAACCGGCGGCGCCCATCGCCCGAGACACCGCGCGGACCGGCAGGTGTCGGCGTCGGCTCTCGGGCTCCACCTGGGGTTCGTCACTCGTCGCTTCAGATCCGCTGTCGGCGCTGGTTCCCTGCGCCCCCGGCAGGTGTCGGCCGGGCCGCTCGTCAGCGTCGGGCGACGCATCCGGCGGGATAGCCAACTCCTCCCCAGATCGGGGCGCTCCATCGGCGGAGTATTCCACGGGAGCGTCGCCGGGAGGCGGTGACGTTTCCCTCCCGACCACCCCGGTCGACCCATCGCCCGAGGTGCCATCCCCATGCGGGGCGGCTGTGCCGACCGCCGGGGCGGACATCCCCGGCCCGGCTTGCGGCCGTGGACCGACACCACCTCCGGTGTCGGCGAATCCTTTCTGGAAGGTGGCGTTTCCTGGATACTCGTACAGCGCGGCCGCGAGGAGCCGGCGTCGTCCGTCAATAAGCATTCCATGCGACAAATCTCGCTGGATGTCCCGCCAGAGCTTTTGCGAATTCTCGCTCGACAAGGGCATCCGACCCCGCGACAGGCCGGCCCTCTCGAGCAGACTGGCGGCCTCCTTTAGATCGCAGTATATTTCCGCGAAGGCATCGACCTCCTCGTCCGTCAGTGTTTCCATGCCAAGTCCCCCGTACCTGATGACGTGACCAGGCACGCCATATGCCCCCGACATAGCCGTCGCCGAGGCGTGGACCAGACCGGTCGGCCGCGGATGGTGGGAGCAACGCGAGTTCGCACCCTGGCCACCGACGAGCCGGGTCGAGCCGGAAGGGCGCCCCATCGTCGACGTGCGTTTGCAGACTAGCGTGAGCCACACCATGGTAGGCGACCGGCCGCCGTCGGCACTTTGCGCCGCGTATGGCGTGGCCGTCCCGCAGCTTAGTGGTTGAGCCTGGAAGTCCTTCGGGGGTGTTAGGCGGCCTGCGCGAGGGCTCTGGCACTCGGTTCGGACTCCACCCGACTCCCGTGATCATTGGTGTTGGGTGGTGGGACGGGCAACCGAGCGACGGAGCCCGCGACGGCTGGTGCTGTGTCGTCGTCGAGGCGGGCGAGGTGGCGTTCGAGGTCGGCCGCGGTGTACTTCCACTGGAACGGTGTGGCGGTGACGGTGTAGCGGTCGACGAACGCTGTCAGGGTGTCGGCGAGCACGTCGAGGCTGGCGAAGTCGCAGGGTGACACGACCTTCCGTGGGACGAGCGAGAAGAAGATCTCGTCGGGTAGCCCCGGCGTATTGCTGCGCCGGGGCCCCCTCAGATGGTCATGGTCCGGCGGAGCGTCCACGGGTAGATGAAACTGGGCAGGCCATCCGCTGACGTCGCCAGTTCTTGGTACCGGCGAGTCCGGCCCTCAGATTGACGCTGGAACCCGTCCCGGTTGGGTACCCCGGGTTGCTGCCGTAGAGCGCGAGTCTCAGACTCTTGATCTTCTTGCGGGTTCCGCGGATGGCGTGTCCTGCCTGGTCGGGAAGATTCGTGGAACAGGAGTTGTCGTGGAGATCGTCTATTCGCGGTGCGCGGCGATCGACGTGGGCAAGAGGGAGATCGCCGTCGCCGTCCGCACGCCCGGGGACACCCCCGGACAGCGTCGTCAGCAGATCCGCACGTACAAGACCTTCTACCGGGTGCTGCTGGAGATGGTGGCGTGGCTGGTCAAGGAAGGCGTTACGCACGTGGCGATGGAGTCTACGGGGGTGTACTGGAGGCCGGTCTTCCATGCCCTGTGCGAGGTCGAGGGGATCGACGTGTTGCTGGTCAACGCCCGACATGTCAAGAACGTCCCCGGTCGCAAGACCGATGTGAAGGACAGCGCGTGGCTGGCTCAACTGTTGGAATGCGGCCTGCTGCGCGGCAGCTTCATCCCACCCAAGGACATCGCCGCGCTTCGTGAGTTGACCCGTTACCGCAAGAAGCTGATCGAGTCGCGGACCCGTGAACTCCAGCGCCTGTCCAAGGTCCTGGAGGACGGCGGTATCAAAATCGACTCGGTCGCTTCCAGCATCACCACCCTGTCTGCCCACGCCATGATCGAGGCACTCATCGCCGGAGAACGCGATCCGAAAGTCCTGGCAGAGCTGGCCCGAGGGACGATGCGGAACAAGATCCCGGATCTGACCATGGCCTGCGCGGGGCGCTTCGGTGACCACCACGCTCTGCTGGCCCGGCTACACACCAACCACATCGACCATCTGAGCGCGATGATCGAGGACCTCGACGATCGGATCGAGGAGATGGTCGGCTCTTTCGCCGAGCAGGTGAGGCTGCTCACGACCATTCCAGGCATCGGTGACCGGGCCGCGCAGGTGGTCATCTCCGAGATCGGCGTGGACATGTCGCGTTTCCCCACCCCCGAGCAGCTCGCCTCCTGGGCCGGACTGTGCCCGGGCAACAACGAGTCCGCCGGCAAGCGCAAGTCCGGCAAAACCCCCAAAGGCAACGTCGAGGTTCGCGCCGTCCTCACCGAGTGCGCTTGGGCCGCTAGCCACACCGGCACCTATGTGGGCGCCCGGTTCCGCCGCCTGCACCGTCGATTCGGCAAGACCGGCGGTAGGAAGGCCGCCATCGCGACTGCCCACACCCTTCTCGTCATCATCTGGCACGTCCTGCACGACGGCGCCGAGTACCGCGACCTCGGCTCGGACTACTTCACCCGCTACGACGACCCCGAAGCGCGTAAACGACGGCTGGTCCGCGACCTGCAATCCCTCGGCTACGACGTCGCCATCCAACCCGCGGTCTGACCCTCACCGCCACGGGCCCGACCCACCACGGGACAGGGGCTGATTCCGCATGCCCTCTCACCTTCAGTTTCGTCTCAGAACCGGCCGTGCCCGCTTTCCAGGCAACCGGCTCAAGCGAGCCCCGTGGGCTTGCGGGTGGGCAGAAGTGCTGCCCAGGTGCCGTCGCCGAGGGTGCGGCGGTGGCAGTGGGTGTGTATGAGGCGGGTTGCGACGCGTTCGTCCGGTGTGCCCGCGCCCCAGGCGATCAGTGCGCGCTTGCGGGTCGCCGTGCGCGTTGTCGCGAGCCACTGTTCCCACTCTTCGGGGCTTTGCGGCTCACGATCGGCGTGCAGGAGCAGGCCCCGGCACATAGGGCAGCGGCCGTGCTGGGCTTGGAGGAGCAGCGCGGTCACCCCCAGGTGTGGCCTGATCCGGCGGCGCCGCTGGGCCCAGTAGGCGGCCAGGTCGGGGTCATCGACGGATGACCTGCCTGCCACCATCCGGTGCCGGACGATCGGGGTCCAGGCAAACTTCCGCAGGTAGAAGCCGGTGTCCCGACTTCCGAAGATCCACGTGTCCTGCCTGGACGGATGGAACGCGCCGAAGTACCGGGCCCTGACCCAGTGCCTCGACTTATTCGGGTGGCGGAACCTGGCCCACTTGTAGACCAGTCTCCACACGTCGGCGTCCAACGCGTTGAACAGGCGTTTGGACACCCCGATCCGGTAGTAGGCCGCCCATCCGTTGATGATCGGGTTGAGTTTCGCGATCACCGCGTCGGCGTTGGCCCCGCGCAGGGCCCGCACCTCGGTGGACAGCCGCCCGCGGATCCGTCGCACCGCGTCGTTGCTCGGCTTGGTCAACAGCTTGCCGTTGGGATAGCGGCGGATGTTGAACCCCAGGAAGTCCACGCCCCGATCCAGCGACGTGACTTGTGTCTTGGCCTCGTTGAAGCCCAGACCCCTGGGAGCCAGCCACTCGGCGAGCCGCGCCTTGACCTGCTCGGCCTGCTCCCGCGAATGACACAGAGCGACCAGATCGTCGGCGTAGCGGACCACGACGGGGCTGCCGTTCATCGTCTTACCGGCACGAGTACCGGAGACGTGGTAGCGAACCCCAGCCGCGGCTTCCATGCCGTGCAGAGCAACATTCATGATCAACGGGCTGATCACCCCGCCTTGTGGGGCCCCCTCACTGGTTGGGGTGAACCGACCGGCCTCGATCACGCCCGCCGTCAGCCACTGCCGGACCAGTTCCCTGGCGGGGAACGTGCCCAACGACCTGAGGATATGATCATGGTTGAGGTGGTCGAATGCTGCCGCCAAGTCCGCGTCCAACACCCACACCCGTTTGGCGTCCCGGCGGGACGCGGTGGTGTGGATGGCCACGATCGCATCATGACAGCCACGGCCGGGCCGGAATCCGTATGACTTCGGCTCGAACCGGGCTTCCCACTCGGGTTCCAGCGCGTTGACCGTCAGCGCCTGAAGGCATCTGTCGGCGATCACGGGAATTCCGAGCGGGCGGCGCCGCCCGTTGCTCTTGGGG
>NZ_CAKJTO010000135.1:0-10815 GCF_917627405.1 Protofrankia sp. Cj5 | reverse complement strand
CGCCGCGATCCCATCGGCGATCTCCCCGGTGCCGTCCGGGCTCGCGTCGTCGATGACCAGCAGGTCCACGTCCGGGTTGGCCGCGCGCAGCCGGATGACCGTGTTGTGAAGGTTCTCGCGCTCGTTGTAGGTCGGAACACACACGAGAACGCGCTCGTCGTCCACGCGTCTCCTTTCAGTGTCGCCGGCGGCCTCGCCGGCGGTCTCGCGGCCTGCCCCGCCCCGCTCGCGGGAGGACTTCCCTGCCCGCAGGCCGAACGTTACAGCGAGTAGTCCAAGAATCACTAGTAGAATCTCCGGGGCCGCGCCGACGCGGTCCGCGAGCGTTCGGCTGGTGCGTAGCGGGAGCGATGCGGTCAGGACGGCGGTCTCGTACAGGCCGGACTGTGCGATGACCCGGCCGTCGGGCTCGATGAGCGCGCTCTGGCCGCTGGTGGATACCTGGACCGCCGCTCGTCCATGCTCTACCGCTCGCATCCGGGTCATTGCCAGTTGTTGCTCGCTTTCGCCTTTGCGCCCGAATGAGGCGTTGTTGGTCTGTACCACCAACAGCTGCGCGCCCGCGTTGACGGTATCGCGGACAAGACCGTCATATGCTACTTCGAAGCAGATGACGTCACCGATCGTGACTGTGCCGATGTGGAGACTCCCGACGTTGCTGCCGTGCACAAAGTCATCCGGCAGTTCGGTGGCGAACCGCTTGACGAGCTTCTCCAGGACGGCCCGGCCCGGCAGGTACTCCGCGAACGGCACCGGATGCTGCTTGACGTAGATCTGGCCGGTCCAGCCATCGCCGCTCCAGCCCAGACCCGCGTTGCGCACCTTCCCCGTGCCCGGCCCGTCAAGTACCGCGCCGACGAGGAGGGGGGCGCCCACTGCCCGCGCCGCGCGGTCGAGCATGGCGGCGGCGCGGGGATCCACGAACGGGTCGACGTCCGAGGAGTTCTCCGGCCACAGAACGAGGTCCGGATGCGGAACGCGTCCCGCGGTAACGTCCGTGCCGAGGCGTTCGGTCGCTGTCATGTGGTTGGCGGTCACCTGGAACATGCGCCCGAGCGCCTCCAGGCCACCGGCCCGTGGCACGTTGCCCTGGATCGCCGCCACCTGTGCGCTGCCGGCCTGCGCGGAGGTCGGCAGCGGCACGGCGAGACCGGCCGCCGTCATGGCCACGGCGGCACCCAGCGGCCAGGCCAGGGCCGCGGCCCGACGGGTACGCCCGCGGCCGGCGGCGGGCGTACCCGTGCCCGGTGAGCCCACCGGGCTCAGTGCGAGGACCGCGGCGGCGAGCAGCGCGCCGGAGCCCGCGACAGCGGCGGTCACCAGCGGGGAGCCCCCCAGTGCCGCCAGCGGTGTCAGTGGTGTGTCCGCCTGAGTGAAGGCCAGCTTCCCCCACGGGAAGCCGCCGAACGGCACGCGTCCGCGTAGTGCCTCCTGGCCGACCCACACCGCGGCGACCCACAACGGCCAGCCACGCACCCGCATGACCAGCGTGGTCGCGGGCGCTATCAGGGCGAGCAGGGCGGCTTCCCCGATCGAGAGGACTATCCAGCCGTCCAGGCCGACGAACATGACAAAGCGCAGCATGGACAGCATGAAGGCGAGGCTGAACAGCATGCCCAGACCGGCCGAGCGCCGCAGTGGCACGCCGCGCGCCAGCAGGGTGATGACGGCTACCGAAACCGGGGCCAACGGCCAGATCCCCACCGGAGGGAATGCCAGGTACAACGCGATTCCGGCTGTGACGGCGAGCAACGGCCGAGTCAGTCGACGGGCCCGGGCGCCGGCCTGGCGGGCCGCCCGGGAATCCCCGCCAGGGCGGACCGCATCGGCTGGATCGCCTGGTTGCGATGCGCCGGCACTGCGACCCACGGTCAGCGTGTCCTGGGTTGTCACAGTCCCAGTGTCGGCCACCGCCGCGCGGGGAATCGACGGGGTCGGCGGATTGCCCATCCACAGTCATGTCAGCTGGGCATGACTGTGGATGGGCGTTGCCTATGAGTGCGGGACCGGATCGCCCGCGGATCGCCCGAGGCCTGTCTCGCCGTGGCTGGCTTCCCGGTGGTCACCGTGCTGGCGGCCACCGTGCTGGCGGTCGGCAAGAGGCAGCATCACCACGCCGATGATAATCAAGGTGAGGGATCCGATTTTGATCCAGTTCGTGGTCTCCGCGCCGATGACGATGCCGATGACAGCGACCGCCGCGGTGCCGAGCGCGCCGAAAGCGGCATAGGAGATGCTCGGGCTCAGCCCGGTGAGGGCGACCGCGAAGAGGTAGGTGGCCAGGAGGAATCCGACCACGGCGAGCATCGTGGGCAGCGGGTTGCGAAATCCGTGGGAGGCCGCGAGGGCATACGTGGCGGCCACGTCGCAGGCTATCGCGGCCAACAGTGCCAGCCAGGTCATCAGTGTCCTTGGGGTGTGATCGCGTTTTTTCTCGGGGCGGGCGCCAGGGGCGATGTCTGTGATGGTCATGGCTGTTCCCAGGAGTCCTTACGTGAGGTGATCGAGGATTCGGGCTGGTGGAATCCGTCGATCCGCGGGAAAGCGTTGTCCCGCGGCTTGGGTCCGGCTGGGACAGTGACTGAACACTACTACGCGCTGCGCACGAATGAATGCTCTGCGTGTCTTCGTGTTTCATGCGCGGCGGCCGCGCCTGGGCGAGGGCGGGCGAGGGGGCGCTCTAAGGCGTCGCAATGGGGCGTCATGACGGAGTGCCGTGATGAAATATTGAGAATGATTGAGAATACTGAGCGACTGGCGGCGGGGAAATGTTTTTGTTGCGTCCAGTAGTTAATTGGTTGTGGATATGTTCATCCGCTGATGCGCGGGTCGTGCATCCAGGTCACGGCAGGTCCGGCCGCTCCATGGGATCGGTGCGCCGCTGGTTCGCGGCGACGGTGTCCTTGATCCGGGAAACAGGAAATAGACGCAGCTGGAACGCCCTGTTGACACAAGCGGAGCCAGGGCCGGTACGGTCCATGTCGTCCACTCGTGAGGCGGCTGCGTCAGCGCCTTCCCCGTCGGCAGACCGGCCGGTGGCCGTGGGGCGCTCGCGCATCCGCGGCTACCCGAGGCCAGGCCCGGTCGGCGCTGGGGCCGGACAGGAGGTTCGTCACCGCCGACGGAGAGGGAGCCGCACGAAGGCAGTCCGAAGGGTTCCGGTCGTCCCCTAGACAACGATCCCCTGCCCGCATCCGGCAGGCCGGGGATCGGTTCGAAGGACGGTCCGGGGCCCTTGGACGTCCTCGCTACTGCTCGGGGGTCCCCCGTTGCGGGGTCATTGCGGCTGGGCCATCAGATCGTGGATGACTGTGCCGCGGATGACCGTGCGGACGCATGCCGGGTCGGGGCCGTCGAGGTCGGGGAGCCCGGCTATGCCCGCTCGTGGGTCGGTGGACCATGCCGCGACCCGGGCGTCGGGCACTTGGACGACCAGCTCCCCCGGTACCCGCCAGACGGCGAACGTCGCTGGCGCGCCGGGTACGAGGACCCCGCTGCCGTCATCGTCCGCGCGGGCTGCCCGCCAGCCGCCTCTCGTCGCGGCCGAGAACGCCGCCCGGGCGGTGAGCGCCGACGCCCGCGTGTGGTGCGTGACCGCGGCACGCACACCGCCCCATGGGTCCATCGGGGTCACCGGCGCATCCGAGGACAGCGCGAGGACGACACCGGCGGCGGCCATGGCCGCCAACGGGTTCATCGCCTGCGCGCGGCCGCTTCCCAGCCGGCGGGCGTACATCCCCTCCGGGCCTCCCCAACGGGCGTCGAACGCTGGCTGCACGCAGGCCAGCAGGCCGAGGCGGGCCATCCGGGCGATCTGGGCGGTATCGGCCAGTTCGCAGTGTTCGACGCGGTGGCGCGCGGCCAGCATCCTGGGCAGGCCGATCTTTGCGGCTGCCCGCTCGCAGCCGTCCAGGACGATGTCGAGGGCCGCGTCGCCGATAGCGTGGAAGCCTGCCTGCAGGCTCGCCTCGCCAGCCTGGACGATCAGCTCGCACACCGCGTCCGCGTCCAGCCGCGCGATTCCATGATTATCGGGTGCGTCCGCGTACGGCACCCGCAACGCCGCGGTGCGCGATCCCAGTGAGCCGTCGACGAACAGGTCGCCGCCGAGCCCGGCGCCCAGTGCCAGCGCGGTCTCGACGTCCCCGGCCCAGTAGCCGTGGACGTCGGGGCCTGCCTCAGCGGCGGCGAGGGCGAGCAGATCGCTGAGGTCGTCGGCGCTGGAAACCGCGGGCCCCGCCATCTCGTGCAGCGCCGCGATACCCAGGGCGGCGGCATGGGAGCGGACGCGCCGCTGGGCGGCCCGCCGCTGATGAGCGGAAACACTGCCGTACGCGGCCGCGCGGGCGATGTGGTGGGCGTCGCCCTGGCAACGGCCGTCGCCCAGCCAGCCCGCCGCGCCGCGGGCGCCGCTGCGGTCCGCGAGCGCTGAGGACACGACGGCGCAGTGACCGTCGACACGGGCGAGGTAGACCGGTGCTCCCCCGGCCGCCCGGTCGAGTTCGGCGATGCTGGGCGGCCGGTCTTCCGGCCAGGCCGTGTCGTCCCAGCCGGTACCGAGCACCGTGGTCGCGGGGTGGCGCCTGGCATGGTCGGCGAGCTGGTCCAGCGCGGCCAGCAGGGAGCGTGCCGGCGCCAGGTCGAGACCACCGAGCGCGAGCCCGGTCGCGGTCACATGCACGTGGGCGTCCACGAAGGCGGGGGTGACCAGGGCGTCGTCGAGGTCCACGATCTCGTCGGCACTCATCGCGTCGCTGGCCGCGGCCGAGCCGACCCAGGCGACCGTGTCGTGGTCGATCAGCATCGCGGTCGCGAACGGCGAGGCCGGGCTGTGCACACGGCCGCCGCGGTAGAGGACGCGAGCGCCCCGGGCTCCCGGGCTGGCTCCCGGGCCCGGCGGTATGTCCGTCACAGCTGCCAGTCTGCCTGCCGCGGCCGCGGTGCGGCGCTTGGCGGCGTGTGGCGCTGCCGTCGGTCGCTGTCGTGCCGCCGGCTGGTTGCCGCTGGTTGGCATCGGTTGGCGGCCGCCCGCGCGGTTACGGCTACAGCGCGGGCGGCCGGGCCTCGTACGGAGTGGAGAGGACGACCATGGTGCGGGTGGAGACGTTCGCCGCGGCGCGGATCTCCTGGAGCAGGCTTTCCAGGTTGCTCGGACCCGCGACCCGGACCTTGAGCAGGTAGCTCTCCTCGCCGGCGACGCTGTGGCAGGCCTCGATCGCGTCGAGGCCGCGCAGGCGGTCCGGCGCGTCGTCGGGCTGGCTCGGGTCGATCGGTTTGATGGACACGAAGGCGGTGAGCGGGAGCCCGACCTGGGCGACGTCGATCACAGCCGCGTAGGAGGTGATCACGCCTCGCTGTTCAAGGCGCCGGACCCGCTGGTGAACCGCGGATACGGACAGGCCGGTGGCTCGGCCGAGATCGGTGTAGCTCATCCTGCCGTCCCGGCACAGCAGGCGGACGATCTCGCGGTCAAGGTCTTCCAGCACGATCAGAAGCGTACGCAGATCACCGGTGATCGATGCATGCCGCCCTGGTCCGGCCACGGTCCGCCGATGGATCTGGATCGATGTGGACGGCCCAGGCTGCCGGTGGCACGAAGCCGTTGCGAAAACCAAGGGAGACGGACTGTAACCATCGGTGGTCCCTGGTTGGATGCAACCACGTGGGCAGGAGGCGGTTTCGGTTCCGGACACCGTTGTCCCCTACTGTGGCCCACCGGTGTCCATCACGAAAGAACGAAAGAACGGGAGAGGTGAGGCGTGGGGCTGGCCGAGCGGCTCGCGGGCAAGCGTGTCCTCGTCACGGGGGCGACCGGCTTCGTGGGCGAGGCACTGCTGGAACGGCTGCTTTCCGACCTGCCCGGCACCGGGGTGGTCGTGCTCATCCGTCCCCGCGCGGGCAGGAGCGGGCAGGCCCGTCTTGCCGGTCTCGTGGCCAAGCCGGCGTTCGCGCCGTGGCGCGAACGCCTTGGCGCCGACGGCGTTGAACAGGTGCTGCGGGAGCGGGTCACGGTCCTTGAAGGCGATCTCGAACGGATTCCGGCCATTCCGGCGGATGTGGACACTGTCGTCCACTGTGCCGGCGAGGTGTCGTTCGACCCGCCGATCGACACGGGTTTCGCCACCAATCTCGGGGGTGTCCAGGAGCTGCTGCGGGCCATCCGCGACAGCGGCGCACGCCCTCATGTGGTGCATATCTCCACGGCGTACGTGGCGGGCCTGCGGTCGGGCCACGTGGCCGAGGGGCGCCTTGCGCACACCGTCGACTGGCGGGCCGAGCAGGCCGCCGCACAGCGGGCACGGCGTGCGGCGGAGGACGCGTCCCGGGCCCCGGAGACGCTGCGCGGGTTCCGGGCCGAGGCTGAAGGCGAGCACATCCGGGCTGGGGCGCAGACGGTCTCGCGAGAGGCTGAACGGCGTCGGCGCAGGTGGGTGGAGCGCCGGCTCGTCGACGCGGGCGGCGAACGGGCCCGTGTGCTCGGCTGGACGGACTGCTACACGTTCACCAAAGCGCTTGCCGAGCGCTACCTGGAGACCGAACGTGATGGTCTGCCGTTGACCATCATGCGGCCGTCCATCATCGAAAGCGCGTTGGCCCGCCCGTTCCCGGGCTGGATCGAGGGCTTCAAGATGGCCGAGCCGCTGATCCTCGCCTACGGCCGCGGGGAGCTGCCGGACTTCCCCGCGTCCCCGGACGGGATCATCGACATCATCCCTGTCGACCTGGTGGTCAACGCGATCCTGGCCGCGGCCGCGGCCCCGCCGCCGGCATCGGCCCCGGCGTACTACACGGTGTGTTCCGGTTTTCGTAACCCGCTGCTGTTTCGCGATCTTTACGAGAACGTCCGGGAGTACTTCGAGCGCCATCCGCTGTCCAAGCCCGGCCGTGGCGCTGTCGCGGCCGCGCACTGGCGGTTCGCCGGGGCCGCCACGGTCGAGGGCCAGCTGCGCCGTGGCGAGCGTTTCGCGGAGATCGCGGGAAGGGCGCTCGGGTACGCCCCACGCTCCGACCGGGTCCGCCAGGCCGCCCGTGACCTGGAGCAGTTCGATGAGCGGCTGTCGTTCCTGCGGCGTTACCAGGACCTCTACCGTTCCTACACCAAGGCGGAGCTGGTCTACGTTGATGACGCGACCCGCAGGCTCCACCAGGCACTCGATGCGGGTGACGCCGAGCGGTTCGGGTTCGACCCGGCCTGCTATGACTGGCGTACCTACCTGCAGGAGATCCATTTTCCGAGCGTCACCTCGACCTTCCGCGGCCCGGACAAGCCCCCGGCGCCGCCCCGGCGGGCGTCGCACGCCCTCGCCGGCGGTCCGGACACGCTCGCGGTGTTCGACCTGGATGGGACGCTGGTGTCCTCGACCGTGGTTGAGTCCTACCTGTGGCTGCGGCTGACCGACCAGACGTTCGCGGCGCGCGGGCGTGAGCTCGCGCAGCTTGCCCGCGCGCTGCCCGGGTACGTGCGGGCGGAGCGGCGCGACCGGGGGCATCTCATCCGAGCGGTGTACACGCGCTACGCCGGTGCCGATCCCGGCGAGCTCGCCCGCCTCGTCGACGAGGTAGCCGGTGACATCCTGCTGCGCCGGGTGAAGGCGGGGGCGATCCGCCGGATCCGCGAGCACCGCGACGCCGGGCACCGGACCGTCCTGCTCACCGGGGCGGTCGAGGTTCTCACCCGTCCGCTGGCGCCGCTGTTCGACGAGGTCGTCGCCACCCGGCTCGCGGTCGGGGCGGACGGGCGCTGCACCGGGCGCCTGGTATCGGCACCGCTGGTCGGTGACTCCCGCGCCGCCTGGCTGGATCACTATGCCAAGCGGGTGGGCGCGGATCTGGCGGCGTCGTGGGCATACGCGGACAGCCAGTCGGATCTGCCGATGTTGCGGGCGGTCGGCAATCCGGTCGCGGTCAACCCGGACCTGCCGCTGTACCGGGTGGCCCGCCGCTCCGGCTGGCCGATCGAGCAGTGGGCCTCGACCCGTGGTGAGCCACGCGCCGTGGTCGGCAGCCGGCATGAACGCACGATCCATGCCGCCGCCCGGGCTCGGGATCTTTTCGGCGGTGGGGCCGCAGCCCTGTCTCCGGGCGGCCGCGTCCGGACATCACGGCCGGGTGTCGATCGGTGAGCCGCGCGCTGGAGCTGTACCGGTCGATGCCCCGCTACCTGGCCACCCGGACGCTGTCGGGCCGGCTGCCGGCCTTGGCCGGCGCCGCGGCCGGGATGACAGCGCCGCTGCGGCTGACCGACGGGCCGGCGCCGGCCGTGCCGGGCGAGGGGTGGGTTCCGATCCGCCCGCGGCTGTCGGGGATCTGCGGGTCGGACCTGGCCACCGTCACCGGGCAGCTGTCGCTCTACTTCACGTCGCTGGTGTCCATGCCCTTCGTCCCCGGGCATGAGATCGTGGCCGACACCCAGACCAGCGTCACCCTCACCGATGGCACTGAGCTGCCGGCCGGCAGCAGGGTGGTGCTCGATCCGGTTCTCGGTTGCGCCGCCCGGGGCCTGCCCGCATGTGCTGGTTGTGCCGCCGGGCACACCAGCCGCTGTGACAATATCACTGTGGGTCACCTGTCCCCCGGTCTGCAGACCGGGTTCTGCGCGCGGACCGGTGGCGGGTGGAGCCGGTCCCTGGTTGCCCACCGCTCGCAGTTGTATCCCGTGCCGGCGGACCTGCCCGACGAGCGGGCGGTGCTGGTGGAGCCGCTTGCGTGCGCGGTACATACCGCGTTGCGGGCACGGGCCGGGGACGGCGACCGGATTTTGATCATCGGTGCCGGCTCGGTCGGGCTGTTCACGTTGCTGGCGCTGCGCGCCTACACCAAGGCCGGCCTGGTGACGGTGGTAGCCAAGCACCGTCACCAGGTGGAACGCGCGCGGCTGTTCGGGGCAGACGAGATCATTTCACCGGCGTCCGCGGTCGGCGGGGTGCGCCGTGCCACCCGTGCGCTCAAACTGGAACCGGAGGCCGGACCGCCGTATCTGCTCGGCGGCGTGGACATCGCGATCGACTGCGCCGGCAGCGCATCCTCGCTGTCGACGGCGCTGCGCGTCACCCGCGCCGGTGGGCGGGTGGTGCTGTCCGGTGTTCCCACCGGGCCGGTCGATCTGACGCCGCTGTGGTTCCGTGAGCTGGAGCTGGTGGGCACCTACGCGTCCAGCGCCGGTCGGGGGCTGGACGAGGGCGGGGCGGCGGGCGCGGCGGTGGCGCCGGCGGACTTCGTCCGGGCGCTGGAGCTTGCGGCAGCTGCCCCGTTGGACGGGGTTGTGTCGGCGGCCTACCCGTTGGACCGTTGGCGGGACGCGTTGGACCACGCGCTCGGCGCGGGCCGGCTTGGCGCGGTCAAAGTCGCCTTCGACCTGATGGCGCCCTGATGAGGCGAGTGTGCAATCTGTTCGTAAGGACTACAACATTCACTGGGACGCTTACTGGATGGCGGCTGGCGGCGGAAGCGCCGCTCAGCCGGACTCGCGCGTGAGGGGATCGCACAGGTGAGACCGGGGTTCGTGCTCGAGGTCGATGAGCGGACTCCTCCGCTGCTCGTACACCAGGGTGAGGGGTTCGGGCTGGAGCGTTTCCCGCTCGGCACGCGGGTCGTCTACCCGCCGGAGTCGCTGCCGGAGCTGGCTGACGTCGACGCGGCGATCGGCCGGGCGCTGGCCGAGCCGGAGAACAGCGAGCCGTTGCGGGCGCTGCTGCGGCCGGGGATGCGCCTCACGATCGCCTTCGACGACCTGTCGATTCCGCTGCCGCCGATGCGCCGGCCCGACATCCGCCAGCGGGTGATCGAGCAGGTGCTCACGATCGCGGCCGAGGCCGGCGTGGACGACGTGGTGCTTATCGTGGCGAACGCGCTGCACCGCCGGATGACCGCCGCCGAGATCGAGCGGACTGTCGGGGAACGGGTGTTCCGCTCGTTCTGGCCGGACAGCCTCTACAACCATGACGCGGAGGACAGGGACAATCTGGCGCATATCGGCCTGACCGAGAACGGTGAGGACGTCGAAATCAACCGACGGGCCGCCGAATCGGACCTGCTGGTCTATGTCAATGTCAACATGGTGGCGATGGACGGTGGCCACAAGTCGGTGCCGATCGGGCTCGCGTCCTACAACAGCCTGCGTCACCATCACAACAGTCATACAATGATCCATTCGCGTTCGTTCATGGACCACACCCGTTCGGCCATGCACTCCTCGGCGTGGCGGATGGGCCGGCTGCTGGCCGATCACCTGAAGATATTCACGGTGGAGACGACCGTGAACAACGCCTCCTTCCCGTCCCGCTACGCCTTTCTGATGAAGCGGGAATGGGAGTGGTCCATCCGTGACCAGGCGATGGCGTTCGGGATGTCGAGGGGGCTCGCGGCCATGCCGGTCCGTCCTCGCCGCAAGCTCTTCCAGGATCTTGTCGCTGGGTACGGGGTGACCGGCGTGCACGCGGGCGAGACCGAGGCCGTGCACGCCAAGACGCTCGCGAACGTGCACCGCCAGCAGCTTGTCGAGGTGAACGGGCAAAGCGACGTGCTGGTCGTGGGCCTGCCCTACCTGGGGCCGTACAACGTGAACTCGGTGCTCAACCCGATCCTCGCGATGTGCCTCGGGCTCGGGTACTTCTTCAACATGTACCGAGGGCGGCCCCTGGTCCGCCGCGGCGGGGCGATGATCCTCTACCATCCGGTGACGCCGGAGTTCTCTCAGCTCCATCATCCGTCGTATGTGGATTTCTTCGAGGAGGTTCTCGCCGAGTCCACCGACCCGGCGACGATCGAGACCACGTTCGAGAAGCAGTACGCGACCGACCCCTGGTACACCCACCT
>NZ_CAKJTO010000134.1:0-10819 GCF_917627405.1 Protofrankia sp. Cj5 | reverse complement strand
GCCGGCGGCAGCCCGCGCAGGCCAGTGACGGCTGGTACCCGCGTCGCGGCACCTGGACGAGGACCGGCGCGCCGGCGGCCAACGCCTCCCGGGCCGCCCGCCAGGCGAGCGACGGCAACCGCGCGGCCCGCGCCGCTGGATCTCTGGCCTCCTCGAAGTCCGAACCGGTGGCTTCCACCCGGGCGGCCGCGGCCCGCACCACCGACCGCGGCGGGACCAGCGCACCCGCCCAGCCGACGCGAACCAGTGCCTGCGCGTCGGCCGACGGCGACCACCCGCCGATGAGCAGCCCCGCCCGTTGCTGCCGGGAGCGCAGCACCGCGACGTCACGGGTGTGGGGATAGGGCGAGCGGGGTTCGGCGTGCAGATCGTCCCCGTCGTCCCAGACAACGATCAGGCCAAGATCCCGGACCGGTGCGAACACAGCCGCGCGGGTGCCCACCACGACCCGTGCGCTCCCCCGCCTGACGGCCAGGAAACGGCGGTACCGTTCGGCCGGGCCGAGATCAGCGCTGAGCGCGGCAAAACCGGCCGCGCCGAGGACACCCCGCATCGCGTCGGCAACACGGTCGATGTCGCGGTGATCGGGGACGACGATCAGGACGCCCCGGGCCGATCGGACCGTGGCGGCGGCGGCCGCGGTCACCATCGCGGGCCAGGACGGACCGGGCAGTGCCCACCACACCACCCGGGGGCTGCCGCCCGCGGCCAGATCGGCGATCATCCGTTCGCCCTCCGGATACCGCGACCAGTCGCCCGCCGGCAGGTCGGCAACTGGCGGGTCGGCAACTGGCGGGTCGGTAGCCGGCGGTGGCTCCTTTTCCACCCGGGCATGCCGGGGTGGGACCGCCAGGCGGAGCACGTCGGCAAGGGTCCCGGCATAGCGGTCGGCCACCGTCCGGGCCAGCTCCGCGATCTCGGGTGCAAGGATCGGCTCCGGCGACACGACACGGCTCAGGAAGGTGAGCGCGCCGGTGTGCTCCGACCGCTCGCACCGGTGGAGGATGAACCCGTCCACGAGCCGGCCGGCGAAGCGAACCCGGACCCGCGCGCCGGGGACCGCGGCCTGCGCCCACCGCGCCGGCACCGTGTAGTCGAACAACCGGTCCAGATGAGCATGTGGCACGTCCACTACTACCTTGGCGACCGGCAGGTCGCCCGCTGGCTCCAGCGCACCCGGACCGGTGGCCCGCGCCGGGCCCCGGACCGTCCTGGCGCTCACTGTTGGGCGGGGTACGCCAGGCTGTTCGGGCATACCTGGTTTAGTACCAGGCACCGCTGACAGGCCTGACCGCGGACGGGCGCTCAGCGGCCCTATCCATCACGTTGCACGCCACAGGGACTGGCAGATCTGGAACTACGTGGCCGGCAGATCTGGAGCTCAGCCTTTGGCAGATCTGGAACTGAGTGGCTGGCAAATGTGGAGGTCAACTATCATCGAGCGGTGAGTACGCCGCTGCGGGGACTGGTCGAGCGGCGTCTGCTTCCCGTCATCGAGAGCCGGCTGGCCGAGGAACCCGTGGTCCTGCTCCAGGGTCCCCGGTCGGCGGGTAAGTCCACCCTGCTGCGGGGCCTGGCCGCCAGCAGGGGAGCCGAGATCGTCGACCTGGACGACGTCGCTGTCCGGGATGCGGTCGCCAGAGATCCGGGGACGTTCGTCGCCGGGCCATCCCCGGTCTGTATAGACGAGTATCAGCATGTCCCGCTCGTCCTCGACGCGATCAAAGCCGAGCTGAACCGGGATGGCCGGCCTGGGCGCTTCGTGCTGACCGGTTCGGCGCGGCACGAAGCACTTCCCCGTGCCGCCCAAGCCCTCACCGGCCGCCTGCACCGCCTGCCCGTCTACCCGCTCTCTCAGGGGGAGGTCGCCGGGGTCCACGAACATTTGCTGGATGACCTTTTCGCCGACCCGGTCAACGCCGTCAGCACCCCGCCGTCGACGACGACACGCGAGGAGTACATCGACCGAGTCGTGACCGGCGGGTTCCCACCGGTGCTTGGCCGCGCCAGCCTTGCCTCCCGGGGGCGCTGGTTCGACGACTACGTCCGCCTCAGCGTCGAACGCGACGTCCAGGAACTCAGTAGCATCCGCCAGGCTGCGGCCCTGCCGGCGCTGCTCGGGAGGCTGGCCGGCCAGACCGCGCAGATTCTCAACATCACCAGCGCGGCGGCGGGAACCCGGCTCGACCACAGGACCGCCGACAGCTACATCCGCCTGCTGGAAGCAGTGTTCCTCCTTTACCGTCTCCCTGCTTGGAGCACCACCCTCATTGCCCGGTCCACGGCTTCGCCGAAGATCCATATGCTGGACTCCGGGGTTGCGGCGCGGTTGCTGCGCCTGACACCGCAGAAGCTGGCCGCCCGCAGCCCAGCCGCGCTGACCGAATTCGGGCACCTGCTGGAGACGTTCGCCGTCGGCGAGCTCCTCAAACAAGCATCCTGGGCCGACTGGGTCAGCGGGACCGGCCACTGGCGGACTCGGGACGGTGACGAAGTTGACCTCGTCGTCGAACGCGACGACGGAATGCTGGTCGCGTTCGAGGTCAAAGCCGCCGGCCGGGTTCCCGGCTCGGACCTCACCCCACTTCGCAAGCTCCGCGACGCCACCGGCAACGCATTCCTGGCCGGCGTGATTCTCTACCTCGGCGCACGATCCTACACCTTCGAAGACCGCCTCCATGTCATGCCAGTCGACCGCCTATGGGCCCCCTGACACGGCGCCTGTGTACGTCGACGTCCGGCAAGCGACCTGCAGCCTTCGTGACCGTGAGAGTATCGTCAGCACGCGAACACAGGGACAATCTTCGAGCGGCGATGTCGGCACAGCAGCTGATTCGACGCATGCCGCTCGGCGGCGAGCTGGAAGCCGAACAGCTGCGCCCGCGTCGGTACGACCAGGACCACCGCAGCCGCCCTCTCTGCCAAGCTGGTTTGAGACAGAACGATCAGTCTGTCGGGTGTGGTGAGCAGGGCGATATGCCGATCAGGATCCTGTGACGTTGACCATGAATGACGTGTTGTCGGGCAGTCCAGAAAGACCGGGCGGAAAAGGGAAGAAGGAATCCGGGCGGGCTTGATCGGCATTGCCCTCCTCCCGGCCGCTGGTTCATAGAGCTGCCGATCCTCACGGCTTCGGACCGCTCCTCCCATCCGCGTCATGCTCCCTCGTCGGCTCGGAGAGACCCACCTGTGGCAAGAGCAACCAGGGCGGCGTGGCCGCCACCCTTTCGTATGAGAATTTGAGGCCGGCCGCGCGACGGCTGTGGTCCTGATGTTGGCCGGTTGACTGTTGCGGCCTTCAACCGCCGGTTCTCCGCCGACTCCGGCGACGCCTTAGAGCGACCGGCAATAGGGACGCGGCGTCGCGGGGCTGGGGCACGCACCCCAACCTCCCTCCTTGATCCAAGCCCCTATTGCCGGGCGCTCTTAACCGGCCTGGGCGCGACCGTCGCACCCAGCGCACCCCGGTCCCGCGCCCGGCGCCATTTACCGATGTGCGTGTCGTACAGCCCTTCCCTACTCGCCACACCCGATGGACTGATCGTTCTGTCTCAAACCAGCTTGGCAGAGAGGGCATCAACATGGGACCCCACCGAAGGCCAAACGAAACTCAAATGAACCTGCCGAGTAGCATTTGCCCGCCCACCGTGAAACCGAGCGACCGGTCTGGCTGCGGACTGCCTTCTACCCCTGCGACCAGCGAGAATCCGCCCTCCGAGCGCGTGGACGCCCACGGACGTGCAGCGCCCGCCCAGCAGATCTGGGTGCGGCGCAACCCGTCACCGCCGTGCCGACCCCAAATGCTCCCGCTCTGTGGTTTCATTTGAGGCATGGTCCAAGATGTGGGTCAGATCATCGAGACCTTGCGCGCGGCCGGCGGTGACTCGACCAACGTGGAGGTTAAGTCGGCTGAGGGCGGGCTGCCAGACTCCCTGGCCCCAACGCTCAGCGCGCTCGCCAACCAGCCCGGAGGCGGCACGATCCTGCTCGGCCTCGACGAGCGAAACGACTTCCGGCCGGTCCGCCTGCCGGATCCGCAGAAGCTCAAGCAGGGACTAGCCGACAAGGCTCGGACGTTCAGACCGCCAGTCCGCCTGACCATCGACGATGCGGTGTCCGAGGGCAGGACGCTCGTCCTGGCGCGGGTGCACGAGTGTGACCTATCGATGAAGCCCTGCCGGGTCGGTGGAAGCGGTGTGGCCTACATCCGCGCGTACGACGGCGACTACGCGCTCAGCCAGCTGGAGGAACAGGCTTTCCTCGCCGCTCGTCAGGAGCCCCGCTTCGACCGCGCTCCCGTCCAGGACGCGACGCACGATGACCTCGATCCAGAACTGGTTGACGGGTTCCTCGCCGAAGTGCGCCATCGCGACCCGATGGGAGTAGGCCGTTTCGGCGATGATGACGAGCTCCTCCGCCGTGCCGGCGTGACCGTCGATGGCGGACAGCCGACGGTCGCCGGCCTGCTCGCGCTTGGCGTGCATCCGCAGCAGTGGTTCCCGCGCTACTCCATCCGGGCAGCGGCCGACCCGCTGCCGTCCGATCCCGCGGGGACGCGCGCACGCAGCCAGGCCTCCATGAGTGGCGCCATCCCCCGGATGCTCGATGCCGCATTGGAATGGGCCGGGCGCACCTTCGACACCACGATCGTCTCCCTGTCCGATGGCACCGTGCACGACCGGCCCGTCTATCCACTCATCGCCTTCCGGGAGCTGGTCGCGAACGCACTAGTCCACCGGGATCTCGATCATTGGTCCGCCGGCATCGCCATCGAGGTGCGACTGCGCCGGGATCGCCTCGTGGTGGCGAACCCCGGCGGGCTATACGGAATCACCGTCGATCGGCTGGGCCGCGACTACGTGACCTCGGCGCGCAACGCCCGTCTTGTCGATATCTGCCAATATGTGCGGTCCCCGAAGACCGGCGCCCGGGTCATCGAAGCGCTGGCGACCGGAATCCCCACGATCACGGAGGCGCTCGCAGCCCAGGGCCTGCCGCCGGCGCACTACATCGACAACGGCATCCGGTTCACCGCGGTTCTCCATCAGAGCCCGACCAGACCGGTCCTCACTCACGCCGAGCAGCGGGTACTCGATGCGATCCATGACGGCATCGAGACCGCGAACGACCTGGCGGCCGAGCTCAACGTGACCGCCCAGTATGTTCGCAGAATCCTCCGCGCGCTACGCGACCGCGGCCTGGTCATGCAGGAAGGCGGACGGGGACGACGGACCTTCTACCGCCCCACGGACCAGTAACGCGTCTCGCGCCGTAGTGCCGACGTGATCGGTTCTACCCCTTGGGATAGTCATGATCTGGGACCGATCCGGTGCTTCTCGGCATCGCGGGCGGCCGGCTCCTGCAGCCCTTTGGCGGCCCTGGTCGGTTCTGCTGGTGGTGCTGGCAGATCAGGCGACGATGTCGTCGGGGACCTCGGCCGGCCCGGGGTCGGCCCGTGGGACGTCGCCGGTGAGCGTCATCCCCTGCTGTTCGAGCCAGCTGGCGACGGCCAGCTCCGGGACCGGCGGTGCGCCGACAGAACTCGATGCAACATCGCGTCACCCAATGCAACAACCGACCCATCACCGCAGCTCAGGCGACTGGAAGCTGAGCGCTCCGGCGGACCGGGCGGGCGCGAAACGCACTGCCGCAGCGCAATCACAGAAACTGCCGAATGTTGCATCAGATGCAACACTGCCTATTTATGGGCGGGTCGTCAGCTGATGGCGCGGCGGGTGAAGAGGCGGGTGGCCTGCCAGAGGAGGAGGCCCGTGGCGGTGGTCAGAACGGGGTAGACGATCAGGAGGCTGAGGTGGGGCTGGTTGGTGACGGCTGCGCGGAGTCCTTCGCTGGCGTAGGTGCGGGGGTCGGCGAGGGCCAGGCCTTGGACCCAGGGGCTGGACGATGGTGCGGGTAATGAAGTCGGCGGGCTGTCTGCGGAGCACGGTCAGGTCGCGGGCGAGCAGCGCGGCGAATGCCGCCAGCGCCGGGGATCGTGGCGTGTGGGCTGCGGGAATAGTCATGACTCGCGGAGTTCCTTGCCGGTGAACTGGATGAAGACCGATTCCAGGGACGGAGGGTCGACGCGAACCTCACGCAACCGGGCGTGGCAGGCGTCGGCCGCGGCGAGGACGGCGGGGAGAACCGGCTGGCCGTCATCGACGGTGAGCATGACGGTGCCGCCGAGCGGGCGGGCGTCGCGGGTGGCGGGCACGTTCGCTACGAGCGCCGCGGCCAGCTCAGCCGGGTCGGGGCCGTCGGCGGTGACAGTGACGACGGTGCCACCGCGGATTGATCGCTTGAGTCTGGTCGGGGTGTCCAGGGTCAGTAGCCGGCCGTGGTCGATGATCGCGATCCGGTCGGCGAGCGCGTCGGCCTCGGCCATGTCGTGGGTGATGAGCATGATCGTCTGCCCGGCCGTCTGCAGGCCGGTGATGATGTCGTGGACGGACAGGCGGCTCTGCGGGTCCAGGCCGGTGGTCGGCTCGTCGAGGAACAGCACCTCAGGCTGGTGCATGATGGCCCGGGCGATCATCAGGCGCTGGGCCATCCCGCCGGACAACTCGTCGACCCGCCTTGCCGGCGGTGTCCGCCAGGCTCACCTGATCGAGCAGGCGGCCGGCGCGTTCTTCCACGACCCGGCCGGCCGGGTTCTGCTCGTCCAGCCCTCCTACCGCACCGACACCTGGCTGCTCCCGGGGGGAGCCATGGACCCGGGCGAATACCCGTGGGAGACCGCCCGGCGGGAAGTCCGGGAGGAAGTCGGACTGGAGCTGCGCCCTGGCCGGCTGCTGGGCGTCGACTGGGTGCCCGCTCAGCGGGACGGACGGCCGCCGCTGGTGCACTTCGTCTTCGACGGCGGGCCGCTGACCGCCTCCGACGCCGAACGCAGCCTGCTGCTCCCACCCGACGAGCTGACCGCCTGGCAGCTGTGCGGCCCTGTGGAGTGGGACCGGCTCCTTCTTCCGCGGGTGGCCCGGCGCATCCGCGCCTGTGTGGACGCGCTGCGCACCGGACACACCGCCTATCTGCAGGACGGCTGGCCGTCGGCGCTCCCGGCCGGCTGACCGGCCCCGGCCGGGAGCGACAGCGTCGTCGATGGATGGGGAGCGATGACGCGAGCGACGCGCAGGGCGCACCCGCAACGCGATGCCGCGTCCTCCCCTGCTGCCGGTCGCTCTCAGGTGGGCCTGATGGATCGTCGATGGCGCGGACCTGCGCCCACATCAACCACCATCCATCGGGCACGCGCTAACCGCGGACTGCTGCCGCCAGGTTGTCCGCGCGCGATGTCGACTCCCAGGTGAAGTCGAGCTCCGGACGGCCGAAGTGACCGTAGGCGGCGGTCTGGGTGTAGATGGGCCGCAGCAGGTCCAGGTCCCTGATGATCGCGGCCGGCCGGAGGTCGAACACGGTCGTCACGGCGTCCTGGATCTGTTCGTCAGGCACTGTGCCGGTGCCGAAGGTCTCGACGAACAGGCCGACCGGCTGTGCCTTGCCGATGGCATAGGCCACCTGGACCTCGCAGCGGCGGGCGAGCCCGGCGGCGACCACGTTCTTGGCGACCCAGCGCATCGCGTACGCGGCCGAGCGGTCGACCTTGGACGGATCCTTGCCGGAGAACGCGCCACCGCCATGACGGGCCATGCCACCATAGGTGTCAACGATGATCTTACGTCCGGTGAGACCGGCGTCTCCCATGGGACCACCCACCTCGAACCGGCCAGTCGGGTTCACCAGCAACCGGTGCCCCGCCGTGGTGATCTCAAGCGCGGCCAGCTCCGGGGCGACGACATACTCGGCGATGTCCGGCGCGAGCAGGGTTTCAAGATCAATATCGGCCGCGTGCTGGGTGGAGACGACCACAGTGTCCAGCCGGACCGGGCGACCGGCCGAGTATTCGATGGTGACCTGGGTCTTGCCGTCTGGACGCAGGTAGCCGACCTTGCCGTCCTTGCGGACGGCGGCGAGGCGGCGGGCGAGCCGGTGCGCCAGCGCGAGCGGCATCGGCATCAGCTCAGGCGTCTCGTCACAGGCGAAGCCGAACATCAGTCCCTGGTCGCCGGCACCCTGCCTGTCCAGCTCGTCGTCGCTCGAGCCGCCGATCCGAGTCTCGTGAGCGGTGTCGACGCCCTGGGCGATATCGGGCGACTGCGAGCCGATCGACACGCTGACGCCGCAGGAAGCGCCGTCAAAACCCTTCTTGGACGAGTCATAGCCGATCTCGAGAACACGCTCCCGGACAACAGCCGCGATATCCACATAGGTGTCTGTGGTGACCTCGCCCGCGACATGGACCTGACCAGTCGTGATCATTGTTTCGACCGCGACGCGGCTGTACGGGTCATCCTTAATCATCGCATCGAGGATGGAGTCACTGATCTGGTCAGCGATCTTGTCCGGATGCCCCTCGGTAACGGACTCGGAAGTAAACAGGCGCATCGCCACGTTCTGACCCCCTGGGAGATCCAGTCGATTCCGACGAAGTCTACCGACGGGTACTGTCGGATACAGCGATAACGGAGCCATCCGCGGGCGCGAGTCGAGCCGTGACCAGGTCGAGCACCCGGTGCGAAAGAAGATCCTTACTGGTTCGTCCGATCACCGTCTCGGTGCCGTCCGAGCCGAGCACCACCGCCGCGTTGTCCTCGACCTCGAACCCGAGCCCGTCACCGACCTGATTGACCACGAGCAGGTCGGCTCCCTTACGGGCGAGTTTTTCCCGGCCGAGATCGAGAAGATCAGCCCCTGGCCCGCCGGTCTCCGCGGCAAAACCGACGAGCAGCTGACCCGGCTGGCGCGCGGCAACCAGTTCGGCCAGGATGTCCGGGTTACGGACCAGCGCGACGGGTTCCGGGTCGCCATCCGATTTCTTGATCTTATGGGCCGCCCGGGTGACGGGCCGGAAATCGGCGACCGCCGCCGCCATGATGACCACGTGGGCCGTTGCCGCCTCCGCGTGCACGGCGGCCCGCAGCTGCACGGCCGAGACCACTCGGACGGTGTGGGCTCCGGCCACCTCCGGAAGAGCCACGTTGGCCGCCACCACGACAACCCGCGCGCCCCGGGAGAGCGCCGCTCTGGCCAACGCGTAGCCCTGGCGACCGCTTGAGGAGTTGCCGAGGAAACGGACCGGGTCCAGATGCTCGCGAGTACCACCGGCGCTGATCACGAACCGGTACCCGGTCAGGTCCGGCATCAGCCCGGCTGCCGGGCCCGTACCGTTGGCGTTGGCGTTGGCGTTGGCGGCTGATCCTGCCCGCGCCAGCACCGCCCGCGCCAGCGACGCGATCTCCGCCGGTGCCGGGAGCCGGCCGGCCCCGGAGTCCGCGCCGGTCAGCCGGCCGACCGCCGGATCAATGACCACGCAGCCCCGCGCCCGAAGCGTCCCCACATTGGCCCGGGTCGCCGGGTGCTCCCACATCTCGGTGTGCATCGCCGGCGCGAACACGACCGGACAGCGCGCCGTGAGCAGGGTGGCGGTGAGCAGATCGTCCGCGCGCCCGGTCGCGGCGCGCGCGAGAAGGTCAGCCGTGGCCGGGACAACCAGGACGAGATCGGCCTCGCGTCCCAGTGACACGTGCGCCACCTCGGCCGCGCCGGCCCACACGCCGGTCGACACCGGATGGCCGGACAGCGCCGCCCAGGTCGGCTCACCGACGAACCGCAGCGCCGAGTCGGTCGGTACGACCCGGACGTCATGCCCGGATTCGGTCAGCTGGCGAAGTACCTCGACCGCCTTGTAGGCCGCGATCCCGCCGGCCACCCCCAGCACGACGCGCGGGCGACGCGCGGGCGACGCGGCCGGCACCGGAGGCGCGCCCGGCTCCAGGCCGCTCAGGAGACCGGTGGCAACGGCTCGCTGACGGTCTCGTGCGTCAGCAGACCGGCGTTGATCTCACGCAACGCGATGGACAGCGGCTTCTCCTGCGCGCTGGCCGTCTCCACCAGCGGACCGACATACTCCAGCAGGCCCTCGCCCAGCTGCGAGTAGTAGGCGTTGATCTGGCGGGCCCGCTTCGCGGCGTAGATCACCAAGCTGTACTTGGAGTCGGTCGCCTCCAGGAGCTCGTCGATCGGTGGGTTGGTGATGCCTTCAGGCTGTGCGACAGTGCCGGACACGGTGTCCTTCCGGAAAACGCGGGGGCGGCCAGCTCACGGCGAGCCGCCATCATGATCGGATGTGGCCAGGGCGGTGGAGAACCGGTTGGGCGCGGTTCGCGGCGGCCCCGTAGGCCTCGGTTCACAACGGTAATGCCCCCAGCGTAGAACAGTCCTCCGGCCGCCGGTTGACAGGCGTCAGCTCATGGCTGTCAAGAACACCAGGCGGGCCGCTGCCGCCGTCACGTCGTCGTTGACGACGACCTCGTCGAACTCCGCTTCGGCGGCGAGCTCGATGCGTGCCCGGTCGAGCCGCCGCCTGATCACTTCCGGCGGCTCCGTGCCCCGGCCGACGAGCCGGCGGACCAGCTCCTCCCAGGATGGCGGGGCGAGGAAGACAAAGCGGGAGCCGGCCATCGTCGAACGCACCTGGCGGGCGCCCTGCAGCTCGATCTCCAGCAGGCAGGGCACCCCTTCGGCCAGCCGCGCCTCCAACGGCGCGCGCGGCGTCCCGTACGCATGCCCCGCGAACATCGCATGCTCCAGCAGCTCGCCTGTCTTGACCATTAACGCGAACTCCTCGGCGTCGACAAAGCGATACTCCACCCCCTCGGTCTCACCCGGCCGGGGGGCGCGTGTCGTACAGCTGACCGAAACCCAGACCTCAGGATGACGCCGGCGCACCTCGGCGACGACGGTTCCCTTCCCGACGCCCGAG
>NZ_CAKJTO010000133.1:0-10996 GCF_917627405.1 Protofrankia sp. Cj5 | reverse complement strand
ACGACGGCTGGGACCCAGCATGGACGGACTCGGTCCGCGTCTTCACCCGTGAAGACGGCAGCGACATCCATCCCTCGTTCCTGAGCTACCGCTTCCAGCGACTTGCCTTCGCGGCGCAGCTCCCACCCATCCGGCTCCACGACCTCCGACACGGAGCCGCCACCCTCGCCCTCGCCGGCGGCACTGACCTCAAAATCGTCCAAGAGCTCCTCGGGCACTCCTCGATCACCATCACCGCCGACACCTACACCTCCGTACTGCCCGACCTCACCCGCAACGCCGTCGAGAACGCCGCCCGCGTCGTGCCGCGAACACGCAGCACACCGGGCGATCCGACCGAAAAGTGATCTCCAAATGTTGCGGATTGTGACCACCGTCGAAGTCGGCATTGCGACATCCCGACACGATCTTGCACTGTTGTTCCCATCTTGTTCCCATCTGGGTGTCCGCCGAGGCCCCGTAGACGGGCATGCGGGCCAAACCCGCTGGTCAGAGCGGAGCCGGCGAGGGGATTCGAACCCCTAACCGCTCGATTACAAGAGCGGGGCAGACCATCCGCTGATGTTCGTGGACGTCCGGTGACCTGCACCGGACGTCCACCGGCGTCCGTTCCCGTTCGCGGACGTCCGTCGGCTCGGGTACACAGCCGGGTACACCCGTTCGGGTGCCCGTTTGAACCGGATGTTCGGTGGCAAGCCGACCCGCACCGCAGGCGCGTCACGCGCCGAGGAGCGGAAGCGGCGCGGCAGTGCTCTTCCGATGCTGTCGCCGGAACTGGCCCGGTATGCGTGCCCTGGCGCTCGAGGAGCGACCCGCGGATTAAAAGAACCTTGGCATACCTACCGGAACATGCCGGTCCGTACCAGGGAATGCCCGAACGTGCAGGCTGCGGCAATTACGGATGCCCGCGAGTATCGGACGCTGTCGGCCAGGTTCGCAGCGTCCGCACCCAGAATGAGCCCACAGCACCCATCGTTTCTTCGGATAACGGGCGATTACGTTTGTCACCCACAGTATTCGGTGAATCCCAGCAATGCGACGCCGATCGGGCGAATGGCGGTGCGGGTGGCGCGAACGGCGGGCCGGGGCCGCGCCGCCCGCCCGGCGGTGTCGGCGCGCCCCGCTCTCTCCCGGCGCCGACGGCGCGAAGCGGTCGCCGACGCGCGGCGACGCCCCGGCCGGCATCGAGTGGCTATAGCAGCTTCCGCAACTCGTCGGCGGTCATGCCGATGATGGACAGGATGTTGCGCAAGGTTCCTTTGGGCACGTCCTTGCCTGCGTGAACGGGTATGATCACCGTACGGCCGTCGGGATGGCGCATGACGTGATGGCTGCCACTGACTCTCGTAACGATGAATCCGGCGCGTTCGAGTGCCTTGACCACTTTCGCCCCTGCTACTACCGGGACGGTGGCGGGCATCAGGCGACGTCGAGGGTCAGGGTCAGCTCGTCCGGCGGACCGATCTCGGCGAGCAGGACCTCCAGTGCCTCCCGCAGGTCGGCGATCGCGGCTTCCTGGGTCAGGCCGTCGCCGACCGCGCCGACGCCTGGGCGGAGCTGGGCGGACGCGCACCAGACGCCGTCCTCGTCCTGGTCGATGGCGTAAGGCACATGAACAACGCGGGTCACGATCGCCATTTTCGCATGTCGCGGTCGATGACGCCGCGAGGAGACCGAGCAGGGGCTGTATGTCCTGCCCCGGAAGCACCACCAGCTCTATCCCGGGTGATGAGGCGTCGCAGGTCATCCGCAAGGTCATCGAAGAGCAGGGCGAGTTCGGCGAGATCAAGATCACCGATGCGGGCGTGTAGCGTGCCAAAACTCGCTGCGACACAAGGTCGCACACTATGAGTGATCTTCCTGGAGCGGAGGGTCGATGATCGACGGGTAGATCCGGGTGTGTGCTCAACACCCGTCCCCGCTCTCGGCATGCGTCACAGGTGACTGCGCTGTGGGGTGGGCACTGTTGCATCGGCAGAGTCCGTTGTCCCGCAGCTCCTGACCGGTCATGATCGAGTGATGCGTCGACGTCGTGTCCGTCCACCGGTTCCGACGTCGGAGTTCGCCGGGTTCCGGTTCCCACCCGAGGTGATCATGCTGGCGGTCCGCTGGTACCTGCGGTACGCCCTGTCGTACCGCGACGTCGAGGAACTCCTCGCCGAACGCGGCCTCGAGGTTGATCACGTCACGGTCTACCGGTGGGTGCGCCGGTTCACCCCGCTGCTGATCGACGCGGCCCGGCCATGCCGGCACACACCGGGTGATCGTTGGTTCGTCGACGAAACGTATGTGAAGGTCGACGGCCCGGTACAGATAGGTCCATCGTCCGGCGACCTTCACATACGTTGCAGGTGGAGTCCTGCGGCGTAGTTTTCGGGTGTCTTGTCGTAGCGGGTGGCCAGACCCCGCCATTCCTTGATCTTGTTGATGCCGCGCTCCACGGTGTTGCGGTCTTTGTAGAGCGTGGCGTCGTGGCTGACCGGGCGGCCTCCGGCGCTGCCGCGCTTCTTACGGTTGGCCTTCTGGTCGGCCTTCTCCGGGATCACCGCCTGGATCTTCCGTGTGCGCAGGTGGGCGCGGTTGGCGCGGGAGGAGTACGCCTTGTCTCCGGCGACCGCGTCCGGCCGGGTCCTGGGGCGGCCGACCGACCCCCGCACCTTGATCTTCTTCAGAACCGGGAGGAAACGCGGACTGTCCGCGGACTGCCCGGGGGTGAGGATGATGGACAGTGGGCGGCAGCGCCGGTCGGTCGCGAGGTGCACCTTGCTGGTCAGCCCGCCCCGGGAGCGGCCCCGTTCGGCGGCCTTCAGCCGGGCCTTGCGGCGTCGGTGTACCGCGCGGCGCCGGGCCCGTTCGGTTTCCTCCGCGTCCTCGGGCGCCTCGGTCACAGGGTCGTTTTGTCCGGTTTCCGAAGCCCCTTTTCCTCCGTCAGGGCCTTCTCCACGTCCTCCAGGAGATCCGGATCGACCACCATGCCCGCCGCGTGGTGATGCGCGCGGGCGACGGTGGAGTCCACGCTGACCAGGCTGAGGTCGACGTCGCCGCGTGCCGCCGCCTCGACGATCATCGTGTCCATGAGGGTCTGGAAGACCCCGTCCCGCGCCCACGCACGGAACCGGTCGTAGATCGTCGACCAGGAGCCGTAGCGGTTCGGCACGTCCCGCCAGGGGCTGGCGGTACGGAACCTCCACATCACCGCGTTGAAGTAGCCGCGCAGGTCAGGGATCGGCCCGGACGCCCCCAGCGGGAGGTGCGGCTCGATCAACTCCCACTCGCCGTCGGTCAGGTCGCCACGGGTCATACAACCGTGCTACCAGCCGGAGCATCCGAACGCGAAAGACGATCATCCCGTCTGTGATCCGGACTCGGAACAGGCCCTAATCGGCCCGCGGACTCAGCAATCCGAGGTGGCCCCACCCGGACTCCCGCCCGCGGCGTCACCAGGGCGGCCCGAAGGGCCGGGCCGTGGCGCCGGCGTATCCCCGGGACATCGCCCGCCCGCGACCTTCGCGGTCGGGTAGCTTGGCGCACACGTGGTAAGGCGTCGGTCTCGTGGTTGACTGCCAGCACATCAGGTTCTCCCGGGCTGGTCAGCCGGTCGGACCATGATCCCCCGCGACGGGCGCCCGTCGGACACTTCTCTGAACGCGTCAAAATGGTCCCAGCGGGCTCTGTGAAGGCTGATGCGCGCCGTTATGCGGTCCCGTCGCAGGCATGGCTCGCCGGCTGGCGCACCACACCGTGGGCAGTCCACTGCGTTCATCACGTCAGCGCGATCAACGGAAGGATCACCGTTACGGACGCCACCGCCGGCCGGTTTTGCTTCTACGGGTTCCGGGCCACCGGCATTGCGGAGCCACACGGCTCGCAGAAACGGGGCGTCCGCGGGTTCGGGCCCGGCGGGGCAGACATCGAAGTGGGTGATTCGACAGGAATCGGTAGGCAGGGCGCTGCGGAGATTCACCGCCGTTCCGTCGCCGGCGACTCGCCACCGCCTCCCGCTCGGAACCTTACCTATGGGATAGTCACCCGGTTCCAAGATGATCCATCGTCCGTTGACGGTCCGATGCCAACTACCAGCGGCTCCGCAATCGCGACAGGTCGTAGGGCTGCCCGCGCGTACGTCGACATTCAGTCCCTCATCGAGTTGCTCGACGAGCTCGTTGATGGCCGGCGGCAGCGGCTCGCGCTCCGGAAAGGTCGTTACCGCGTTCCAACACGTGTTACATGCCAGAGTGCGGAGCGGAACGGGACGCTCGACGGCGTCGGGTCGGCGCTCGCCACAGACCTCACATAGCGGATCGATCATGATTCTTACCGTAACATGCGCGTAATGATGACCTGTCGGCGCGCGGGGGTACCCGCCAGCGCGGCCAGCCGATGACATTCGGCGCCCCGACCCTCGGAAGAGGCGTCACCCGCCGCTGCATAGTAATAGACGCTCACCAGTAAAGCTCCTTCATGAGAGTCGGGATGTCCGGCTACCGGCGTGGCCGCCTCGGGATCGGGTTCTTCAGCTTCGCCGGGCCTGGCGGCAGGGCACGGGATGCGGCGGCGGTGAGCGCGTCGAGAAGCCGCGGCAGCCCGTCGGTGCCGGAGATGTCCACGGCCATGTCGGCGAGGTCGTCGACCAGGAGCAGCGCCAGGGCGGGCTCAGCGGTGTTGGTCACCAGGCTCCAGCCGTCGCCGCCCGCGCGCACGAGTCGGCCGCCACCGGCAGCCTGTCTGGCGCGGACCGAGCCTGGGGGCGGGTGGGCCGCAGCGGCGAGCAGCCAGACCTCGCGTAGCGCACGCACCACAGCGGGATGGTCCGGGGCCGGGGCGCGGGGCAGCAGGTCAACGAACCGCACCGACGGTTCCAGATCGGTGTCGCCCCAGTTGAGCCGGTCGAACTCGATGTCGTAGGGGTCACGGGTGTCGGCGAGGTCGATGGCGAGCCAGTCCGCGGCCCGGCGCCGGATTGCTTTCGCCCAGCTGGTCCTCGACGGCGCGGTGAGCACCGGGCCGGCGTCGGGCGGCGTGGGGTTCGGGGCGGTCCGCAAGACTGATGGCGTATTCGACGGGCCAGCCGGGACAGGTCGCGACCACCGTGGCGATCTCGACGATGACATCCGCCTCGTTGCCCATCGCCCAGATCGACAACGCGGCGGTGACACTGTCGACATCGGTCGAGATCTGGGTCCAGTAGGCCCCGCTGGCGTCCTGGCCGAGCAGCAGCGCGTAGCCCTCGGAGCTGGTCTCCAAACCAAGTGCGGCGCAGGCGGCCGGGTAGTCGTCGCCGAGTTCGCCGGGGAACTCCTCCGCCGTGCACAACAACGCGGTCACGACGGCGAACCCGGCCGGTTCCGGGCTTCCGGTCACGGCATGGCCCCCGCCTTGTTCTGCAACAGCTTCAGATCACCTTCGCACAGCATCCGACACGCGATCAGATGCTCTGGACTCCACTCTCGCCGCATACCGACCACTCCACCAGGACGATCACCGAATACTTGCACGATAGGTTGCAGATCCGTCACGCAGAGAGGAGCCGCTTCCTCAAAGCCGCAAAAAGATACTTGGCGTTATCATCTCACTACGAGAAGTGCGGTTCGGTGATTGTGGATCAGCTGTCTGCTGGTGTCAGGACTCGTTCAAGGAACGCGTCGTAGCTCTCGGCGTCGAGCGTGCCGTCCAGGGACAGCGCGGTGCGGATCGATTCCTCGCTGACAGGGCGGGGGATGCCGCGTCGTTCGGCTTCGCCGATCACCGAGGCGATGGTGGCGGCGGCGAGGGTGGGGCGGTGGCGGATGAGCCAGTCGAGCATCCCGGCGATCGGGCGGTTGATCCCGTAGAAGGTGGGCTTGTATATGTCGACGCGGCTGGCGGCGCTGGCGTCGAGTTCTCGGCCGGTCGTGAACTCGTCGAGGATCGCGTAGCGGATCGTGATCGACAGGTCGGCCATGGGGACCAGACGCTCGCCGGTGAGGTCGGCCGCGACAGACCAGCCGAGGTCCTCGGCGATGTCACGCACGGCCGCCTCGCTACGCCAGCGCAGTGCCCAGCGCCGGCGCCGGTTCGGGTTCTCCCACAGGCCCGACATGAATATCCGGACGTAGCGGTTCCAGACATCGATGATCCCCGGGGGCTGCGTCGCGTCACCCCGGGTCGCCTGGATGGTCTCCCTCACGCCGTCGTCCGAGCGGCGCCGCCGCTCGGCCCAGTCCTCGGCGACCGGTCGCGACCACACACTGCGCCCGCCCACGCTGGCCTGGGGCAGCGGGACGTCGCCCTCGCCGCGGGCAAGGTAGGCGCGCAGCGTCGATGCGGCGATCCCGCCGATCGCGGCGAGTTCAGCCTGGCTGACCAGCTGATCGCCGGTGAGCTCCGGCGCGGCGACGCGGACCACGCACTCCGCCAACGGCCGGGCACCGTCGCTGCGGTACCCGGCCCAGCAGGCGAGTTCGTTCAGCCACGGGGCAACGAGCCGGGCCGGATCGACGCGGCCGGTGTCCGCGTCGACGT
The DNA here is from genome assembly GCF_917627405.1 of Protofrankia sp. Cj5. NCBI lineage: Bacteria > Bacillati > Actinomycetota > Actinomycetes > Frankiales > Frankiaceae > Protofrankia > Protofrankia sp. Cj5. The sequence continues at coordinate 4,495 of NZ_CAKJTO010000133.1, read as the reverse complement.
CCGCCACGGAAAACACCTGCCCGCGGACAGCGTCCCCGCCACCGGCGAGTAGATCGGCCGCACTGACGGTCGTGGCCCCGGGCACCGAGCGGCGCACGTAGGTCTCACCCGCCGCGTCCCACACCTGCGCCGGCCGGTACCAGCCGTCACCGTCCCACCAGTAGCCGCCAGCGCGGTACAGCAGAGCCGGCCCCCAGTAGGTCATGTGCACGAAGGAGGCGTCGTCGTCCCGGTAGAGCACCACCGACCGCCCATGGTCAGGATGCCAGCGCACGAACCAGCACAGATCATGACGGCCCGGGTCGGTCGTGAACGCCACCCACCCGCCCTCACGAACCCGGTCCTGGCGACCCCACGTCTTACCACCCGGATGACGACCCACCGCCGAGATCCCCTTCGGGTCGTCCACAGGGATGTGTGCGTCGTCGACGAACGGCAAATCCGGGATCGGGTGATCCGTCCGCAGGCCGTTCGCCACCGCGTGATACCGATACATCTCCACTGCTGCACACTCCCACCCGTAGCGCTGCTTTATCTACAGCGTAGACGATGGAGATGCACAGCAAGTTCCCCACTTGTCGGGGTCCATGCGGGATTCCTGAGTGTCAGAACCGCAGCGACGATCGACCTATGCGGGGTGCCGGCCGCCAGGGGTGGGGTGGTGTCGAGGTTTTCGTGCAGGGGGGCGAAGCGGACTTCGCGGAGCGCAGGTCGCTCAGGCGATCAGGTTCTTCGGGGAGTGGAGCCCCGGTCGGAGGCGGGGACAAGGAGTGTGTCGCCGGAGTGCACGAAGTCCAGGCAGGCGGCGAACTATGGCCGGTCGGCATGATGATCACGACCATGACCAGCGGCTTCAAGCCCACCGAACTCCTCCTCACCGACCCGGCGGTGCTCACCCACATCCGCATTGACTACGCGCGGGTCTCAACCCCGGACTAAAACCCCGACCACCAGATCGACCCGCTGCTACGCGCCGACGTCGCCGAACGCGACATCCACGTCAATCGCGTTTCGTTTACCCCGCTGGAACCCCAATATGATCAACTGGCACAGTTGGTGCGGTGAGTGACCCTTGGGCGACTGTCGGACTCAGCAGGGACATGGTGGTCGACGGCGCGTTGGCGCACTGGCAGGAGTTCCGGCGTGGGGTATCAGCGAAGAAGGGGAACCACCGGTTCCAGCAGTGGCTGTTCGGCGAACTCGCAGAGCACAGCACCGAGCACGACCATACGTTTGGTCTGTTCGAGATCGCGATCGGCGTTGCGGGGCATGGCCTGATCGACGACGCGTTCCTGGTGCTCGGCTGGCTCGCCGAGCGCTACGCCGGTCACCAAAACCCCGACCTCGCATGGCGGGTGATCATGGGCCTCACCGACGACTGTGTTTACCTTGCATCCGACAGCCCGAAACACAACTCCGTCGCGCAGCGGATCCTGCGGGAGGTTGTCGATCGCGCAGGCACGAGCACATCGCTCGAGGTCGAGCGGGCGACGTGCCGCGCACTGGTGCAGATCGCGATGCTGCGAAGCATCGCTGGCACGCCATGGGACACGCGCAGAGCCCATATTGCCGAAGTATGGACCGAGGTCGCGCGGCGCTGGCAGGGAAGTGCGGACCCGGAGTTACGTGGCCGCGTCGCCCAAGCCCTCGTGAACTTGGCCCTGCTCGCCCTCCAGTTCGACGACGAACCCGCTGCTCGGCACGCGTTCGCCGAGATAATCTTACGGTTCGGTGATGCACCGTCCGGATTGGACGGAGACTTGGACCGCTGGGTGACGGTCGCGTGCTACGCCAACCGCGTACTGGACCGAATCGCCTTCACCGAACCCGAGTTCCAGCTCGACTACCTGCGACGACAGCGCCACTGGTACCCGGAAAGCGATATGGAGGGGGTCGTCGGGCGGGCGCGTCGCGTGCACACGCGGTCGGCCGGCACCGTGCGGTCCTGGGCGTGCACAGGCCAGCCGTTCGTGCTGCTGCTGCGCAACTTCGAGATGACCGAGCGCTCCGGCGTGACAACGGCCGAGTTCATCCTGAACGAGAAGCGGGCCGATCACGTGAAAGTGATCACTTACCGAGACGCCGATTCAGTACTCGAAGATCTCGATGCCCGTGTTCCGCTCGTCCAGGTCGCCAGCACCACAGCAGGCGATCTGGAGGTCGACCCGTTCGAGATGCGCTTCGTCGTGGGCAACCGGCTCTACCTACCCACCGCGACCTGGTTCCAGACAGTGTCCATGCTGATCGCCATCGCCAGCCAGATCATCGTCTGGGCCGACGAACTGACCCCGGCACTATCGAAAGAACTCGACGAGCTGATCGCGCAGGGCCGTACCGACGACACCGTGATTCTGCTCGAACCCCACAAATACGACGTTACAACGCTCATGTACCTGCCGCGTCGCCCAGGCGAAGTACTGACCAGCGACCATCGCGCACTCGCCCCGTTCCCGAACCCAGTCGACTGCGCCACGCTCAAGGGCGGGGGCGTTGCGGACTGCCCCGAACTGGTGCGGCTCGTGCAGCGCCTCCACCAGGTCGCCCAGCAACCGGTCGGGCCTCGGCTCGCGCGCATCCTTCGGCCGGGCTGAACGATGCTGGTTAAGAGCGCCCGGCAATAGGCTCACTTCAGGCGGCGGGTGGTGGGCCGGGTGGCCCAGCGGTGGGTGGTCGTGGCCCTCCGAATCAGACTGCGGACGGTGACGAACGCGGCGGCCAGGTACAGGTAGAAGTCGACGACCGCCGCGTCCTTCTCGGTGCAGCGGCGTAGCTTGCCGTAGCCGTTCATCCACGAGTGGGTACGTTCCGACACCCATCTCTTCCCGACCTGGATCGGGGCCGGAACCAATGCCAGTGAAACTCTCTTGATCGCGTCGGTCAGGCCGCCATGGCTGGCTGCGGAGTGTGGTCACGTTCGGTGACATCGGGAAGCGTGAGTCTTGGGGCCGCCGCGGTGAGGGTGTCGATGATCGGTCCGCAGATCCGGGTCTCGTAAACGACCGTGCGGGTGGTGAGGCCGGGCCCGGCGTGGGGGAACTCCGAGACGCTCTTCGCCCGGCGTTCGCGGGTGCGGTTACGGCCGGGGGTGTTGCGCCGCCGGCCGAGCGCGCTGTGGACGGCGGCGAGCCGGCTTGCGACGACCTCGTCGGGCAGGCCGGGGGTCGCCGCGCCGAGGTGGCGGGTGATCGCGAGCACCGTGGCCTTGGTGGACAGTTCCCGGGCCAGGACCGGCTGCCCGGCGCGGGCGCCGCGCTGGGCAGGGGTGGCCTGCGCGGCGACGCTGCGCCGCACCGCGCGCAGGAGAGCCGCCCCGAGCAGGAGAGCGGGGATCTCCTGGTCGACCTCGAACGGGTCGGTGGCGCGCAGCATCGGCCCGGCTCCGGGTCCGGAGTCGTTCAGGGTCGCCTTGGTCTCGCGGATCGGGGTCTCGGTCGCACCCCACCGGGCCCGGTAGCCGGCGGCGAGGGCGAGCGCGGGCAGCGCGACGGGGTCGGTGGGTGCCGAGGTCGACGAGCGCCGAGCCGTCGGGCAGCCACGTGTCGACGTCGACGGTGATCCCGGCGCGCAGCCGTACCGCGAGGTTCATCCCGGCGCCGGTCAGCCGGGCCAGCCGCTCGGCGCCGGGGACGTTGCGGTCCCCGACGTGGAGGAGCCCGGGGTGACAGATCGCCGGGGTGGCGGTCGCGACCTGCTCGAGCAGCGTCTGCTCGCCGGTGTCCTTCGCGCCCGAGGACGGGCCGTGGGCGTAGCCGAGCGGGGTCTTCGTCCCGGCGTCGACGTCGATCAGAAGGCGGACGTGCGGGAACGGCGCCGGGTCGGTGCCCGCCCCGAAGCGCTCCCGGTTCGCCGCCGTGTCGGGCAGCCGCAGGAGGGTCCCGTCGAAGCCGGCGACCCGGAACGCTCCCGCGGTCAGCGCCTGCGGGTCGTGTGGGTCGAGGAGCTCCGCGCGCAGCACCGCCAGGACCGCCTCGCACACCGCGGCGACCACCACCCCCGGCACGCCGCGCCGCGCCCGGGAGAACGCCGGCCCGCCGGGCGTGGCGGGGCAGCGGGTGAACGGGACGTCCGCGACCGGTGCGAACAACGCCGCCAGCACGTCGTCCCACCCGGTGCCCGCCATCCACGACCCCAGGACCAGCGCCCGCACGACGACCCCCCGGGGTCAACGCCAACGCCGTCTCCTGCCCGCGCACGGCGTCGTCGGGCACGGCGTCGTCGCTGCCGGGCGGTGTCGTCGCCTGGAACTGGGCGAACGCCTCGGCGATCAGCCGGTCGAGCGCGCCGGGGCCGAGCCGCCGGTCGAGTTCGGCCTGTGCCGCTCCCAGCGATACGTGGTCCGCCGCCCGGCCCGACAGGGCCAGATCCCCGTTGTCGTAGGCCCTGAGCGTCCCGGCCAGCACCGGCCGGTAGACGATCACCTGGTCGCCGTGGCGGGCCGGGAGCGCGCCCTCGGCCAGCGTGAGCAGGCCGCGGCGGTCGCGGGCCGGCGCCTGCC
>NZ_CAKJTO010000132.1:3669-11555 GCF_917627405.1 Protofrankia sp. Cj5 | reverse complement strand
ACCGCCACCTGACCCACCGTCGCCCCCAGCTGCCCGGCCGGGCTCACCGGCCATTGTGAACACTCACTCGCGGATGACCGATCCATCACGGCGTGTACCGGGGTTGTTCCGTGGGAACACACCGGGCATGACTTTTGGACCAACCAGGACGCCGACCGCCAAGCGGGACGGAACCATCAGCCTGGTCTGCGGGATCGCCGGTCTGTTCTTCCTCGGGATCGCCCTCGGCATCGCGGCGATCGTCTTCGGCGTGCGTGGCAGGCGCGGTGGCGGCGGCGGGCAGGCAACAGCCGGGTTCGTCCTCGGCGTCATCGACATCGTACTGTGGGTCATCGGCCTGGCCGCCTGGCACGCGAACGCCTACGTCTGGTACTGATCATCAAAGGCGGTGTAATCATGGCTCTCCGTGCCATTCAGCACCCCGGCCGGCTGGACACCGTTCCCGCCGACCGCCGCTGCCGCGGCGGCTGCTACCACGACCAGCACGACCAGCGCAACGGACGACTCGGACAAAACCGGAGACGACCTGGACAAAACCAGACCGCGGCACGGCACAATACTGGTACCGATACCGTTCTCCGTACACGCACCACCGCGGGCCCTCCGCCGCGACGAGATCCGCGACGCGGGGCCGAGGGCCGCACGACAGAAATAGATCGGGACAGGCGTGGCTTCATCTTCGGTGAAGCCACCTGACGGATTCTGCGAGGAGGTCTCCACCGGTGCTCGACCCGAGTGCGCTGTACGAGATCGCTGACGATCTGCCCGAGCTGGGTCGGCCCGTGCTGGTGGAGGCGCTGACAGGTGTCGTCGACGCGGGCGGGGCGGTCCGCCTTGCCAGCCAGCACCTGCTGAGCGCCCTCGAGCACCGGCTCATCGTGACCTTCGATGTGGACCAGCTGCTTGACTACCGCTCCCGCCGACCATCCATGATCTTCGTTGAGGACCACTGGGAGCACTACGAGGAGCCGGTGCTCGGCCTGCATGTGCTCAACGACAGCGCCGGCACCTCGTTCCTGCTGCTGTGCGGCCCAGAACCCGACCTGCAGTGGATGCGGTTCACCACCGCGGTGCGCGGCGTCGCGGCGCTCCTGGGCGTCCAGGTCACCGTGGGCCTCAACGCGATCCCGATGGCTGTGCCGCACACCCGCCCCTGCGGGATCACCGCCCACGCCACCCGACCGGATCTGGTCACCGGGTACGAGCCCTGGCTGCGGCGGGTACAGGTCCCCGGCACCGCCGGCCATCTGCTGGAATACGAGTTGGGACGGGAAGGCCGCGACGCGATGGGCTTCGCCGCCCATGTCCCGCACTATCTCTCCCAAACCGACTATCCGGCGGCGACCGAGGCGCTGCTCACCGCGGTGTCCAAGGCGACCGGCCTGCTGCTGCCGCTAGACGGGCTGCGCGCGGCGTCGGCCGCGGTCCACGACAACGTCAACCGGCAGCTGGAAGAGGGCGCCGAAGCCGCCGCGCTCGTCCGGGCGCTCGAAGAGCAATACGACGCGTTCATGCGCGGCCGGGAGGGCTCGAACCTGCCCACGGCCACGACCGACTCCCTGCCGACCGCGGACGAGCTCGGCGCCGCGCTGGAACGCTTTCTGGCCGAGCAGACCGAGCCCGGTGGCCCACCCACACCGTGATCCGGCCCCACGTCCGGACATGATCCGGCCCCGCCTCCGGACATCGTGATCCGGGCCGGCTCAACCACTCGATCGTCCCGTGCCCGCGGTCCGGGCCATCGTCAGCGCCATCTCGCGTAACCGTCGCCAGTCCATCGGCGGCTTCGCCACGGGGACACCGGGACGGGCTCGCGGCACCCGGACCCGCAGGGCCCCCGGCCGGACGACGCAGCGTACCGGTGTGGACAGCGACAGCGCCTCGCCGTCGACAGCAATCTGGATGCTCGGCTCGGCCGCGTCGACAACGACCTCGGCCGCGGTGCGTACCTCGAGACCATCCCCGTGCCTGCCGCGCAGCAGCCCCGCGGCCTGTGCCGCGTTCTCGACGGTGACACCGAGAATGCCGAGGACCCCGCTGTCCAGCCGCACGCGTCGCCCCAGACCGGCGATGTCACCCGTGCCGTATGGATTGTTGCTCACCAGCACCGCCCGTGCCCCGTCGAGGGTGAGCCCCTCGGCACGGACCGCCAGGTACGGGCCAGCGTGCCCGGCCAGCAGGTCGGGGAGCATGTCGAGGAGGGTCTGGACCTTGTCACCGCGATAGGCGGGACTGTGCACCACAGCCCCGTAGGCGCCGAAGGACACGTTGTTGACAAAGGGCCGTCCGCCGACGAATCCGAGGTCGACGCGCAGTTCGACGCCGTCGGTGAGCGCGTTCAGGCAGGTCGACGGGTCGTCCCGGTCCAGGCCGAGGTCCAGCGCGAAGTGGTTGCGGGTGCCGGCCGCGATGACCATGAAGGGGAGGCCGTATCCAGCCGCGACGCCGGCTACGAGTGCCTGCGTTCCGTCGCCGCCGGCCACGCCGAGCAGGTCCGCCCCACGGCTCACCGCCGCGCGCGCTAGTTCGACCACGTCAGCTTTGCCTGACACGTCCATCATGACCACGTCGGCGCCCAGCTCTTCGGCCCGCTCCGCCAGGTTGTACTTCGCCACCTTTCCGCCGCCGGCGTGCGGATTCATGATTATGACGGGATGCTCGGGCGCGGGTGCCTCGTGTTCGGCGGCCGCGGACCGGGGGATTCCCGCCCGCCTTGTGTCCCGGGCGAGCGCGACGCGGCCGGTCGAGACCGCCAGCGCCCACAGCGCCGACGACACCAGCACCACCCAGATGAGACCGACCCACGCGTAGAGAACCATGACCGCCACCGGCACCGCGACCACCAGCAGGAGCGACAGCAGCCTCCGCACGCCACGGGTGGTCAGCAACCACCAGATGCCCGCGGCGGTCACCGCCAGCGCAACAAGCGCGACTCCCACCAACAGCACGCTCGCGATACGGGCAAAACCCACCAGCACCGCGGCCGCGGCAGCCGCGGCTGCCAAAGCGACCCGCGCGAGCCACCGCTGGGCCCTGGTCGCGGAGCTGGCCGAGCCGCCCGGCGGTACGCTCACCGGGCGGGCACAGCTACGGCATGACCACTGGAGCTCCCGATCCGTCCCGTCTTCGTCGTCACGCATCCTTTCTGCCCACTTGCGGGCCGGCTCTCCCCCGGCCTGGCGCGGGTGGACGGGTCGGCTGCCAGACAGCCCCACGGGAAGGAGCCTCCCCTACCGTCTCCGCCCGCACCACCACCACCAGCCGGGGCCGCCTCGGTACACGCCCCGGTGGAGCTTTAGAGCGCCCGGCAATAGGGGACGCGGCGTCGCGGGGCTGGGGCACGCACCTCGCTGCGTTGTCGTCGGTCGACACCCCAAAGACCAGGGTGACTCCCTCCTCCGCCTTGCGATGCACGCACCCCAGCCCCGCTCCTTGATCCACGCCCCTATTGCCGGGCGCTCTTATGAATGCCCGCTGTGGTAGATGTCGATCCGCTCCGCGGCATTGATCGATGACTTGGCCGGCGGCAGGAACCCGAGCTGGACGATCTGGCGCGGGGTGAGCGTATCCAGGAGCCAGTCGGCGGCCACCCGCGTTCTGTTGGTCAGGCAGGGAAGCGCCCACAGGTGGTAGCCCCGGGTCACCGCCGCGGCGGCCACCCCGGACAACGGGATTCCGAGCGGATCAGCCACGGCGGCGGTGCCGCCGAGGTCGACGACGAAACCGAGATTGCGATGCCGGTAGGGCTTCGCCGTTCCGTGACCAAGCGAGGCCGCGACATTACGCGCGGCAACGGCACCCTGCCGGACGGCGTGCTGGGCGGTCTGCCCCGCCGGCTGGCAGCCCCGGGTCACGTCAGGCACGGCCGCGGCGTCTCCCAGCGCGAACACATCCGCGGCAGCAGCCACCTGGAACCGGGCATCCACCACCAGGCGGCCATGCTGGGTCGGCAGGCCCAACGTGGAGATCAGCGGGCTGGGAGCCACCCCGGCGCACCAGACAAGGGTGTGGGTCGCGACGCTCTCACCGTCGATGAACCGGACGCACCCAGCGCCCGCCTCCGAGATGGACGTTCGCAGCCGCACGTCGACCCCGCGGCCGGCAAGGACCCGGGCCGCCCGCCTGCTGAGCGCCTCGCCCAGCTCGGGCAGCACCCGAGGCGCCAGATCGGTGAGAATCCAGCGGATGTCCCGCTCGGTCAGGCGTGGATACTGGCCCACCGCTCGCCTGGTGAACCGCACCATCTGCGCGGCAAGCTCGGTCCCGGTGTACCCGGCGCCGACGATCACGAAGGTGCACCGGGCCCGGCGCACCACCGGATCCTCGCATGCGTCGGCGTACTCGAACTGGCGGAGCACGTGGTCGCGCAGGTAGACGGCTTCCGCGAGGTTCTTCAGGCCAAGCGCGTGATCGGTCAGACCCGGGATATCGACGGTGCGGGTCACCGCGCCGGGTGCCAGCACAAGGCGGTCCCAGCGCAGCTGTGCATGTACGGCGTTGGGTTGACGGACAGTGATCGTGCGGCCCCGGAAGTCGACTTTCACCACGTGACCGAGCGCAAGCGTGGTACGCCGCAGCGCCGCCCGGACGGAGACCGCCAGGTGGCGCGGCTCCGCCTCGCTGGTGGCCACCTGCGGCAACAGTGACGTGTAGAGAAGATGGTCGACCGGGGAGACGACGATAAGCTCGGCGGCATCCGGGGGCAGCAGCCGTTCCAGGTGTCGCAGCACGGAGAACCCGGCGAAGCCACTGCCGACCACGACGACCCGGGGCAGCGCCCTCGGGCTCCCCAAGCTCTCCGGGCGCCGGGCGCCGGCCGCGGGGCTGGGCACCGCGGCGTTGTCGCCCCGCCGGGTACGGACGTTGTCAAGCCAGCTCGAGAACACCTTGTCGGGCACGATCCACCTCCAACGAGTCGGGAACGAGCCGACCGCAGTCGTCTCCCGCGACTCGTTCCAGGTACGGCAACCGGTAAACCACGACCTCATCTCCATGTCAGCACGACAGTGACGTCAGCTCTGCATCGGCCGGGAACACGGCGGCCGCCTCCGCCGAGCTGGGTGAATCGGGGTCGTAGCCCTGTTGAACGTTCGGCAAACCGGAGCCGCAGCCGCCCATCAGCCGATATGCCACCTGTTACGGTGACCGAACCGTCACGCTGACCTAACAGCACATACGGGATCGGGGTAAAATATGGGGGATTGGCTAAACGCCCAAAACATCATAGCTGTGCTCACCGCGCTGCTCGGTCTCGTGGTGTCCATCGGCGCAATCTGGTATGAGCGCCGGGTGCCGCATCGCAGACGCATCGGCTATCGCGTACAGATGGATACTCCCATCGGCAACGACAACCGTAACCAGGGCCAGGTAGGCGTACGATTCGGCCGGTTCAACGACATGTCCGACGCAACCCTCGTCCTCCTCCGCATTGAAAACGACGGCGCGGAGAGCATCGCCGGCACCGACTACACCGGCCTCGACGTCCACGGCCTCACCGCCGTCTTCACCGACCGCGTCGTCGAGGGCGTCGCGGTCACCCAGTCCGACGCCGAACACCTGATGGACCACTTCGCCCCGGCGGGGGGTATGCGCTTCGACCGCAACACGATCTATCTCCCCCGCGTCCCGCTCAACCACGGCCAGCACTACAAACTGCTGGTGCTGCTCACCGGTGGTGGCGTCGGCAGCGGCATCCGAGTCACCGGCGGGATCCGCAACGGCGTGGTGGAGCTCAACCGGAGTATCACGGTCGACGACAAGCCGCCCCTGTTCAGCAGGCCCGCCCGCTTGATCACCATTCTGCTCTCCCTCTTCCTCGTCACGCTGGCGGGCATCATCGTCATGCCCAGGGACCTGCCGCCGCCCATCGGCTGTGCCCCGGGCGAGCTTGCCCTCACCGGTTCCACCGCCTTCGCGCCGGTCGTGCGGGAAGCCGCCAAAAGGTACGAGTCAAGCTGCCCGGGTACTAAGATCACGATGGATGCGCACGGCAGCGAGAAAGGCGTGCGGGAGCTGGCGGAGCTGGGCAGTGAGTCCAAGAACGGCCATCCGGCCCTGGTCGCCTTCTCCGACGGGCACAAGCCGGACGGCTACCCACAGCTCCAGGAGGAGCGTGTCGCTGTCTCCGCCTACGCCCTCGTGGTGAATGACCAGCTACCGATCAAAACCCTGACAATCGATGAGATACGGAAGATCTACCACGGTGATTTCCTCAACTGGAAGGAGCTCAACGGCCCTGACCTCCCTATCCTGCTCATAAGCCGGGATGCCAGCTCCGGCACGCGTGACCTGTTCCGGCGGCACATCCTCGACGGGATCAGCGAGCCGGCCTTCACCTCCCTGGACTGCAAGAACAAGAACTCCCCTCAGGACAAGGTCATCCGCTGCGAACTCGACAGCACGGGAGCGGTGTTGAAAACCGTGGCCGCACTGCCGGGCGCCATCGGTTACAGCGAACTGCAGGCTGCCACTACCTTCCCGGGCCTGCACACGCTGCGCATCGACAGCCAGGCGCCGTCAGCCAAGCCCGTCGGTAACAGTAGCTACCCCTTCGTGGAGATCGAGTACGCTTATACCTACGGCCCGTCACCCGCCGGTTCTCTCATCTCCAATTTCCTGAACTATCTGATGAGAGGCGGCGGCCAGGACGTGATGGGGGCCTTTGGGCAGCTACCGTGCTACAGCCCGGAGGGCTTCAGCAAATGCCAGGAGTGACTCCGCCATGACCGGCGGCCATCGGGCCAGGACGTCGGACAGCCGGAGCCTGGCTACCCCCAGCACTCGCACCGCTGAATAGCTACGGATGATGACCTTGACATCATCTTGCACAGGCGGTTCGGTGTCCGTAACCGTCCGTGGACGTCCAGAAGCCCGACCCTCGGTGCGCCTCCGCGGGGATCCGCACATCCGTGAACGAGCCGATCGGCCGCGAGGTGGGCAACCGGACCCCGATCCTCTATGATACGGATCATGGCTCTGACCTGCGGCGTTGCACTACCGGCGGACCGCTGCGGAACAGGCCTCGGATCGACGCCAGAAACCGCCTGTGACCTGCGCGTTTATCTTCGGGTCACTGATCATCCCTAGAGGGATTGAAACTCCGCTCCGGGACCGCCAGCAGGTGGGCCACGAGCCGTCGCTGATCATCCCTAGAGGGATTGAAACAGCAGCCGGCCGACCAGGCGGGGGTCGGGCTGGGAGGTCACTGATCATCCCTAGAGGGATTGAAACGCGGGCAGGCCGAACGCGTGTTCGAGCTCGGCGCCGAGCGCGGGTCACTGATCATCCCTAGAGGGATTGAAACGCTGTCCGGGGCGCTCCGGGGCGCCGGAGTCGAGATCGTCACTGATCATCCCTAGAGGGATTGAAACGTCGTCAGCGGCATCCACTTTGCCAACTGCTTCACAGTCACTGATCATCCCTAGAGGGATTGAAACCACAGCGGCCCGTCAAGGGCGCTCGACACGAAGACCGGTCACTGATCATCCCTAGAGGGATTGAAACCCGGTCTTGGTGGTGGTGCACATAGTCGTGGGGTGTCACTGATCATCCCTAGAGGGATTGAAACTGCGGAGCCAGGTGGCCAGCTTGCGGGCTTCGTCCTCGAGTCACTGATCATCCCTAGAGGGATTGAAACGGCCTCCAGCCCCATTTCCCGCGTCCGCGCGCACGCGTCACTGATCATCCCTAGAGGGATTGAAACTGCTGATCGCCCAAGTCCAAACGGACAAGATCGATCGTCACTGATCATCCCTAGAGGGATTGAAACAGCTTGCGTGGGCCCCGGCGCCTTTTGTCCATGGCCGTCACTGATCATCCCTAGAGGGATTGAAACACCTCCTCTCTGGGTCGCCTCAAGCGCGGTGAGTCCGTCACTGATCATCCCT
>NZ_CAKJTO010000132.1:0-3308 GCF_917627405.1 Protofrankia sp. Cj5 | reverse complement strand
TCCCTAGAAGGATTGAAACCACCCGGCTGAGCTTGTCCGGCAACTGCATGGCGCCAGTCACTGATCATCCCTAGAGGGATTGAAACCCCTCACCCTCAAACGTTGCGACCCATGCGCTGTAGTCACTGATCATCCCTAGAGGGATTGAAACGGTGATGGGCGCCGACAGCGCGCTCCGCCGACCCGGTCACTGATCATCCCTAGAGGGATTGAAACAGGTAGCGCGGGTGCTCCCTCAGGACATCAACGTCCGTCACTGATCATCCCTAGAGGGATTGAAACCTGTACCTGCGGTCGGACCCGGGGCTGGCCATGCTGGTCACTGATCATCCCTAGAGGGATTGAAACCGGTCCTTTTCCCAGCCGCATTTGGTGCAGGTCGTCACTGATCATCCCTAGAGGGATTGAAACGCCTCGCACCCCGCGCAGGCCCACAGCAGCCGCACGTCACTGATCATCCCTAGAGGGATTGAAACTTGGCCTCCCGGAACAACTCGGCCGCACCCTCCGGGTCACTGATCATCCCTAGAGGGATTGAAACCATAACTGTGCGCATGTCGTGTCAGCGTTGTCCAGTCACTGATCATCCCTAGAGGGATTGAAACGACACTGCCGCGCCGTCGCCGACCATTCCCGCGACCAGACAGCCGATCTTCAGATCGGCGTGCACACCCGACGGATCGGCCGGCCGGACATGTTCGGCGATCAGCTCGGGCAGGCCGGCGCGTTCGGCCAGTCGCATGATCGGGACGAGCCCGGCGCACGCGAGCAGGTCAGGGTCGTCGAACCGGGCATGCGTCCGCGACGCCGCATGCAACAATCGCACCGTGAAAGTGCCCTTTCGATCTGATGGACGGAAGCGTAGAGAACTCCCGTCTTCCCAGGCCAGAGGGCACTTTCGTGCTTAAACACGCCGTTAGGGCCTCATCTGGGACGGTGCGTCCAGGCTAAGAGCGCCCGGCAATAGGGGTGTGGGTCAAGGAGCGGGGCTGGGGTGCGTGCATCGCGAGGCGGCGGAGGGAGCCACCCTGTGTTGGGCGTCGACCGGCGAGCCGGACAGTCCTCTTGCCGGAGCCGCTCAGCGTGCGGATCCAGCTGGTGGGCGCGGCAGGGATCGAACCTGCGACCACTCGCTTGTAAGGCGAGCGCTCTCCCGCTGAGCTACGCGCCCTAGCCCCTCGTAAGGGTACGCAACATCGCCCTCCCGTGGGGAACCGGTGCCGCATCAGTTTGCCACGAGCCCCGACGCCGCCAGCCACCTGGTCGGGAACAGGGGCAGGGGCAGAGCGCGGACGGGCGGCCGCGGTTATGTCACGGCACGGCCCAGCACCCGCGCGAGCGCGGCCCCGATCTCGTCGCTGAGGTCGGGAGACACGGGCATGGCCTGCCTACCGGCGCTCCCCCGCGGCAGCTGGGGGCTGGCAGCCGAAAGGCCCTCGCCAGCCGACACCGGTGAGCTCTCCCGGCCGCAGTCCCGGCACGAGACCGCGCCAAGGGCCTTGGCCAGCTGGGTGGAGCCGCAGCCATCGCACCGGTCAAGAACCTCCGACCATCCCGTCACCTGCTGGCATGGCGGGCAGAACAGAACCTGTTCACCGTCGACCACCGCCCGTCGCCATGGGCTGGACCCGCGCGCGGGATCGGTCTGACGGACGTGACAACGAAAACACGGCATCGCGCGACTACTAACTCCCTCAAGGCCGCCGGGCACGGATTCATGATCGCACACCCGGCGGCCGGCCAGCTCCCTCAGGACCACCAGTGACATACCGGATGATGCTTGCGGTCTGGCACCTGGCGGGTTGACGGGACGATCGAGGCAGGCTACAGGGCCGCGAGCGCCTTCAGATACTCGGCATGGTCGCGTGCTTCGCCAGGCCCGTTGACAACCCTCCAGCGCACGATGCCCTCTTTGTCGATGACGAAGGTCGCCCGCACCGCGAAGCCCTTGCTCTCCTCCAGAACGCCGTAACTGCACGCAACCTCGCCGTGCGGCCAGAAGTCCGCGAGCAGCGGGAAATCATAGCCCTCGCGGTCAGCCCACACCTTGTGAGCGTAAGGCGAGTCGACGGAGATGGCGAGCAGCTGCACATCGTCGTTCTGGAACGACGAGAGATCGTCACGGACCGCGCAGAGCTCGCCCTGGCAGATGCCGGTAAAAGTAAGCGGGTAAAACAAAAGAACAACGTTACGACGTCCACGGAACTCCGAGAGCACAACCTCCTCGTTATTTTGATCACGCAAAGTGAAATCTGGGGCAGCGGTGCCCACCTCTACGGCCACTGGGCAATCCTCTCGACAGCGGACGGTGTCCCGTCAGGAAAGGGCGGTCGACCACGCGCACCCAGCATGCCACCTGATCAACCTTGACATCCGCCACGGCAGGCCGAAGGTGTGCGCCGGCCAGGTAACCATGCGGAAGGGACGCGTCCGAAGCCTCACCTGCGAATATCACAACCAGTAATATTTGCCCTGTTGCGTCGCTCCGGGTAAAAATCCGCTACCTCGGTCGCTTCGTCGACCATCGGACTGGACGCGGCCGAAGCCGCCACGCCCTAGACCATCTGTGATGACCATGCATGACTTAGAGCGCCCGGCAATAGGGGTGTGGATCAAGGAGCGGGGCTGGGGTGCGTGCATCGCGAGGCGGCGGAGGCAGCCGCCGGAGGTGTCGGGTGGCGACCGACGAGCCGGGGTACCCGTGCATCCCGCGGCGATGGACGGGCAGCGATGACGCGAGGTGCGTGCCCTGGCCCCGCGACGCCGCGTCCCCTATGGCCGGTCGCTCTTACTGGGGCACTACTGAGATCAGTTGCGACCGGGCGGCCGACCGTACACCGAGCGGTACACGGAACAGGGGAACGCGGTGACCGACCAGAACCTCAGTCCGTACGGTCAGCTCCACGGGGACCAGCAGCCATGCGGGCCGCGGCGCGTCGATGAGCACGACCAGCCCCGCCGCCCGCGTCCACCGGGCGACAGGCCCGAACGCGACGGCCGGCTCACCAGCGTGTCCCAGCCTGGTGTGCCCCAGCCCGGCGGGCCGCCGGTCCCCGGCCGCGCGAACCCGGGTTCGACAACACCCGCTCCCAGCGGCTACCCGCAGCCGGCAGACACCGGCATCTACGGCAAACGCCGCAGCCCCTTCGCCGTCTGGCTCGGCCTTCCTCTCATCACTCTTGGTATATACAGCATCATCTGGATCTATAAGATCACCAGAGAACTCAACGAGTACGACCAACGAAACGTGATCGATCCGATCCGTCCGGTGCTTGCGGTGACGCTCGGCGTCTTCCTCATCTTTCCAC
>NZ_CAKJTO010000131.1:0-11304 GCF_917627405.1 Protofrankia sp. Cj5 | reverse complement strand
CCGGCCAGCAGCCCGGCCGGGCCGTGGGCGCGGCCGGGGCCGTGAGCATGGCCGGGGCCCGCGGCGATTAATCCTGGCAATCGCCCGTGTGGAACCTGCCGGTTGCCAGCTCCATGATTGCGCAGCACCATCACTGGAACGAGTGAAATGTGCGTTCAGGCATGGTGTTGATTTTTGTATTTCAGGAGATCGGATGTCCTTCTGATGCATCTCACGGTCCTCGGCTGCCGCTCCGGAATGCCATCCGGCGGGCAGGGCAGTTCAGGCTATCTGGTGAGTACGGAGAGTTCCAGGATACTGCTGGACTGCGGTCCTGGGGTGGCTCTGGCGCTCAGCGCGATCGGGCATCCAAAGATGCTGGACGCGGTTGTGATCAGCCATTTTCACCTGGACCACTGTTATGATCTGCTACCTGTCGGGAAGGCTCTTCTGAGCGGGCGGGCCCGATACGGAAAACACCTGGCAAGCCTGCCGGAGGCCGACGACCACAGCGAGCGCCCACCGATTCCGTTGTACGTCCCGAGCGGCGGCCGGGCGACCCTGGACAAGCTTGCGAAACTTTTTCCAGTGGCGACGATCCCCATGTTGGACAAGGCGTTCGACATCGCTTTCGACGTGCGGGAATACAGTGCCGGCGAGGTGTTCAAGGCGGGTGACTGCGAAATCGGCATGCATGGCCTGCGGCATGCTGTGCCCAACTGCGGCGTCCGGGTGGAGGGCCCGGCGGGAACACTCGCCTACACCGGCGATACAGGGCGCACCGACGCGCTGATCTCCCTGGCCGCAAAGGCCGATCTGCTGCTCGCCGAAGCCACGCTGGCGGTCAGCGACGACGGGCCGCACGGCCATCTCAGCGCCACCGATGCCGGTGAGACCGCAGCCGCGGCCGAGGTCGGCCAGCTTGTGCTCACCCATTTCATCTCCGCCGACCCAGGATGGCTGCATGCCCGCCAGGCTGACGCCAGCCGGGTCTTTGACGGCCCGGTGCGCCTTGCCGCACCGGCCGCGCGGTTCGGCATCCAGCTCTCCTGATGTTCTCCCGGGGCGTCCGCCGGCCAGCTCGAGGCCGGTGGGCGCAGTGAGCGCGCCTCCAGCGGGCCGTCGATGACCGGCTGGAGGCGCACCTGGTGGAGCCGCGGCCCGTTGGGACTGTGATGTCTGTCGGGGCCGGGACGCCCCTTGGGACGTGGAACGGGCTGACGTGGAACGACCCGGGGCGCGCACAGCCCGGCGCGCTGGGCCGGGCGTGCTGGTCAGATCGGTGTGTCTCAGGCCGCGTCCGCGGGCCGCATGAGCATGCAGGTACTGGTTCCGTGGGCGATCAGTTTTCCGGCGGGGTCGACGACGCGGGCCTCCGCGAGCGCGGTCCGTCTACCGATGTTGATCGTCCTGCCTTCGCAGCTGAGCTGGTCGCCGTCAAGCTTGACCGGGCGAATGAAGTTGACCTTCAACTCGAGCGTGGTGTAAAGAACGCCATCGGCCAGCTCGGTGAAGATCGCGCTGCCCATAGCGGTGTCCATGAGGGTCGCCAGGACGCCGCCATGCACGGTGGAGATGGCGTTGGCCGTGGCCGGTGAGGGCGTGAGCGTGTACACCGTCCGGCCTTTCTCCACCGACGCAAGTGTGATGCCCAGTGAGTGCCCGACCCCGATCCCGGATTCCAGTCCGTAGGCCAGTATCTCGCGCAGCTCGCGGATGCGGTTCAGCTCCGGAGATTCTTCTTGTGCGCCGTTCGCGTGCACGGACACCTTCTCCTTCGGGTTGAGAGCGTGTGTGAGATCGTCATTCCGGCTCGCCGCGGCCAGGCGCCCCCTGGCCGCGGCTCACTGATCGAAAGCCCGATCTCACACACGCTCTGAGTTGCGCTGACCGAGCGCCGGCCGCTGGAGCCGATCGGCCGGCGCTCGGGTGATATTCGCGGCCGGGTGACGAGCTACTGCCGTACGGTTGTAACCCAGTCGGTCATCCGGGCGGCGATCGTGCCGCCGTCCCGTATCCAGTCGATGTGGCCGAGCCGAAGCTGTCCGGAGGCACGGTCGAGATGCAGCCGGGCCAGCGGGGCGGAGCCGAGTTTCGCGCACAGGATGTCGACCGCCCGCCGGGGCGCGAGTAGATCATCGTCCAGGGAGACGGCAAGCACCGGCACGGATAGCTCCCGAAGTCGTTGCTCGAAGTTCTGGTCGGAGCCCGCCGGTTCGTACCGTCCTGTCCGGGCGTGTCGGCACCAGTCCAGCATGAGGCCGGCTGGTTGTCGGCCCGCGAATCCCAGCCGGTGGCCGGGCCAGTGGCCGAGTATTCTGGTCACCAGGTAGACGGCCCGCGTTTGCAGCAGGATTTTCGGTCCCCGGCGACCGAATCCGCTGACGTGGGTGGTCCCCGTGGCGATGACCGCGACCCCCGCGACGGTATCCGGCCGGACCGAGGCGTAGAGGATCCCCAAGGTGCCGCCGAGACTGTGACCGAGCAGGAACAGTGGCGCCGCGGGGTACCGGCGGTGGACGGTCTCGATGATGGCGGGGAGATCCTGCTCGATTATCACCTGGTAACCGGACCGCGTTTCCGGGCGCGTCGACCGGACACTCTCGCCCTGGCCGCGTAGATCGACCGTTACGACGGACAGCCCACGCCGGCACAATTCCTGGACGAACGGTTTGTAGTACGTCGCCGGCACACCCATGGCCGGGAGGAGAAGCACCGCGGGAGCGGTTTGATCCTGCTGGGAGAACAGCCGGAGGACGAAGGTCGATCCGTCTTCGGTGGTGATCGGAACAATGTCGGTCGATGGTGGGCTGGAGACGTCCGTCTCAATCGGCGCTCTGGGGTTGACGGACAAGGCGGCGCTCCTTTCGATCGAACTGATCGTGGTTTTTCCGTTGTCGTTGAGTATAGGGTTCATGAATACTTGTGAACAACCTTTCCGGCCATCATCGGAGCCGGCTATCCTGTTTTTGTCACCCGACCGCACATATCGCTGTTAGGGGTAGTCGTGCAGGAATTCAGCATGCCCGGCGGAGCCACTCCGCCGCATGGCCAGGGGCTTGCCGACATGGCATTCGACCGTAAGCGGCTGGAGCCGGACCGACCGATTCTGAGTCGCCGGACAGCCACCGGTTGGCAGGACGTCACCCTCGCCGGGTTCGGTCACGACGTGTTGCGGGTAGCGAAGGGGCTGCTGGCCGGCGGCGTCGCGGCCCAGGACCGGATAGGGGTACTCGGCCACACCTGTTATGAGTGGGTCGTCGCGGACTTTGCGATCTGGACGATCGGCGCGGTGACCGTACCGATCTACCCGACATCGTCGGAGTACCAGGTCGGACATATCATCCGGGATGCAGGCGTGTCCGGCTGTTTCGTCGAGGAGCCCGAGCGGCTGGACATGCTGGGGAAGGGTGGCCTGGGCGTCCCCGCCGATCGCCGGTGGTTGCTGGGCGGCTCCTTCGATGATCTCGCGGACCGGGGGGGCTCGGTACCGGACGAGATGGTGACGGGACGCCGGCGCGCGGTACGCGCGGATGATCTTGCGACAATCGTTTACACCAGCGGCACGACCGGCCCGCCCAAGGGCTGTATGCTCACGCACGGCAATATGTTCGCGGCCGCGGTGAACGTGGTGGAACAGTTGGGTGTCGTTTTCTCGGGATCGGATCCGGAGCCGGCGAGCACCCTGCTTTTCCTGCCGCTGTCCCATGTCTTCGGGCGGGTCACCCAGCTTGGTTGTCTGTGGGCGGGGGTCCGTACGGGGCACCTCGCCAGCCCAGCTGATCTGCTGGCGGTTATGCCTTCCTTCCGGCCGACATTTCTGATCGCTGTCCCGTATGCTCTGGAGAAGATCAGGAAAAACGCCCGCCAGCTTGCCGGCGTCGATCTCTCGGCGGTGGATTACCGCGCCGCGGAACGCACGGCGATCCACGAGGGAAAAGTCCGCCGCGGCCATGCGCTGGCGGACCCGGCGCTGCGCGCCGGCCAGCCCGTGTTCGACCGGTTGGTGTTCCGTCCCCTGCGCGCCGCTTTCGGCGGGCGTCTTCGGCACATCGTGTGCGGGGGGGCATTCCTTGACCCCTCGACGGCGGAGTTCATGACCGGTCTCGGTGTGGAGATCTTCGGTGCCTACGGCCTCACCGAGGCGTCGACAGCGGTGAGCATAAACGCGCCGGGCGCCAACCGGCCGGGGAGCGTCGGCCGGCCGCTGCCCGGGACAACGGTGGCGATCAGTGACGACGGAGAGGTGCTGGTGCGCGGGCCGCAGGTATCCGCCGGTTACTGGCCACCGCCGGTCGAGCGTGCCGCGCCGGATGACGACTGGCTCGCAACTGGTGATCTTGGCCGGCTCGATGATGACGGATACCTGTACATCATTGGCCGGCGTAAGGAAATTATCATCACCAATGGTGGCAAGAACGTCTCGCCAGCGCCGCTGGAGGACCGGATCAGGCTGCATCCCCTGGTGAGCAACTGCATGGTGGTCGGTGACGAGCGGCCGTTCGTCACCGCTCTTGTCACCGTCGACCGCACCGCTGTCCGGACCTGGGCTGATCGGCTGGGCCTGTTGCTTGCGGATGATTCCTGGTACGCCGACGAGCGTCTGCGCGCGGAGCTTCAGCCCGCTGTCGACGCGGCGAACGAGCTGGTCTCCCGGGCCGAGTCGATCCGTAAGATCGTTGTGCTGCCGATCGACTTCTCGATTGCCGACGGTCATCTGACGCCCTCGCTCAAGCTTCGCCGGGATGTGATCGTCGCGCGGTTCGACAAGGAGATCGAACAGATGTACGCGGGCTGAGCAGCCGGCCTGGCCGGCGCCGCGGCGGCCGGGAGCGGCGGCCGGTGGGACTCGCGCGGGTCTTGCTGGCCGCTGGCCCCGTTGCCTGGCCGCGGTTGCGATACCCGGCCGTCAGCCGGCCGCGACCCAGGCGACGTAGTCGAAGTCGACCTTGACGAGCAGCAGGTCGTTGTCATCGTAGATCAGGGCACGGCCGGTGAGGTCGAAACGCTCCTCCTGGGTCCGGGTCAGCACGTCCGCGATGATCGTACGATCCACGGTGCCACGCGCCCGGATGCGTCCATGCGCGGGCTTGAGGTAGGAAACATGGCTGTTGCGCAGCAGGAAGCCGCGCACACCCAGCAGCCGCGGACCCATTGCTCCAGAGAAAGCCCCGGCGCAGGCGACCTCGGCCGCCAGGAACAGCGCACCAGCGTGCACGGTGCCCATATGGTTGCGCAGGTTCTCCCGGTCCGGCAGCTCGGCGACGGCTCCGTCGGAGCGCAGCTCGGTCACCCGCACCCCGACGAGATTGCAGAACGGCACCATCGAATCGACGATCGTGCGTACCTGCTCGAGGTTCGGCGGGCCCCCGTTCCCGCCCTTTGCGAGAGTGGCCTGGGCCGCCGCCAGCGCCGATGGCATCTCATGCTGTCGTGACATAACGGGTAGATTTCACTCGCAGACTTGCCGAACGGTAAACGGAAACCGAACCGATGACGAAGATTCTCGGACGAAATTCAGCTGTTCTGTGTGCCGATAGGATGCAAAAATCGGCTGATAGGATTCGCGGCCGGCTGTTGACCTGTTTTGCCGCGCCAGGTAGAAAAAATATGCACCGCGCAAGGCAGTCATGCAGTCATGGCGGCGTTTTCCGGTCAGGCGTCAGCCGATCGAAGATGACGCGATTCTGGTCGCCGCCATCCGTGGTTCAACGGCCCAAGGGAGCCTGGCAACGATGTACGACGCTATTGTCGTGGGTGCGCGGTGCGCCGGGTCTCCGGTGGCGATGCTGCTGGCCAGAAGCGGCTACCGGGTGCTTCTGGTCGACCGCGCCACCTTTCCCAGCGACACGCCGTCCACCCACTACGTGCAGCAGCGCGGTCTGTTGCTGCTGCGTAAATGGGATCTGCTGGACCGGCTCGTCGAAACGAAGTGCACCCCGATCACCCATATGACGATTTCCCGCGACGACAGTGTCATCAGCGGATTCGCCGATCCGGTGGACGGGATCACCGAGGCGTACGCTCCCCGCCGCACCGTGCTCGACAAGCTCCTCCTCGACGCCGCGGTCGAGGCGGGGGCCGAGGTCCGGGAAGGGCACCCGGTGCGTGAGATCATCGTCGAGGACGGCCGGGCGGTGGGGATCCGTGGGCAGTACGCCGGTGGCGAGCTGACCGAGGACCGGGCGTCCATCATCATCGGGGCGGACGGCCGCGGTTCGGTGGTCGCCACGGCCATGGAGGCGCCGTTCTACAACGTGGTGCCGGCCGCCAGTTTCATCTACTACTCGTATTACAGCGGCTTGAACTGGTCCTTCAACAGCCGTTTCCGTGGTGATCAACAGGCTGCCGGATGGCCGACCCATGACGGCCTGACCCTCGTTGCGATCATGCGGCGTCGAGAGCGTTTCGAGGAGTTCCGCGCCGACCCCGAGGGCAACTTCACCGAGGTGCTGCGCGCCGTGGTCCCCGACCTCGCCGACGACCTCGCCGCCAACGGCACGCGGGAGGAACGCCTCTACAGCGTCCGGTACCCGGACAACTACTACCGCCGCTGTCACGGTCCGGGATGGGCGCTGGTCGGCGATGCCGGCTACCACAAGGACCCGGTGACGGGCCAGGGCATCTCCGATGCTTTCGAGCACGCCGCGCTGGTGGCCGAGGCGGTGCACGAGGGGCTGTCCGGCCAGCGGCCGATGGAGGAGGCGCTGGCGGCCTTCGAGCGGCACCGTGACGAGGAGTCCGCGGCCGTCTACAAGCTGACCTGCGCCCTGTCCGAGCTGGCCTTCCCGCCGGATGTCGCGGCGGTCCTCGACGCCCTGCCCGGTAATCCGGCGGCCAGGAGCGAGTTCTTCGGGCTGATCGCCGGTGCCGTGAAGGCGGCTGACTTCTTCGCCCCGGCGAAGGTCGCCAAGCTGCTCGGATCTTCTGCCTGACCACCGCGTACCGCGTACGACAGCCGATCCCGTTTCCCCGTCCCGCCCAGGAGGACCCCATGCCGGCGCCCGCGCTGACCGTGCTCGGCGACAGCTTCGCGGAGGGACGGGGCGATCCCGGACCGGACGGCTCCTTCGTCGGCTGGGTGCCCCGGACAGCGGCGGCGCTCGGGATCCCCCGCGGCCGGGTGCTCAACCTGGGGTCCTACGGCGCGACGACCCAGACCGTTGTCGACAGCCAGCTTGCCGTGGCACTCGCCAACCGCTCCTCGCTGGTGGGCGTCACGGTAGGGGGTAATGATCTTGTTAGCGACTACGACCGGGACCGTTTCGAATCGAATCTCGACCGTATCTTCACCGCCCTCGCCGTGCCCGGTACCACGGTTTTCACAATGACTTTCCCTGATATTCCCGCGATGCTGCCGATCCCGCCGAACATCCGCGACGTGCTGCGCCCCCGTTTTTCTGACGCCAACGACCACGTGCACAAACTGGTTGCCGGCCGCGTCTTGTGCCTCGACCTCGCGAGCGTATCCGGTATCACGGACCCGGCCCTGTGGAATCCAGACGGGATGCACCCGAGCCCAGCCGGCTACCGCGCGGTCGCCGACCGGGTCATTGATATGATCAAAACCGCCTGGGCCAGCCGAGCCCCACACGGCTGATTTCCCGCTCCACCACCGCTTCAGATCATGCCATGGCGACTTCAATCGACGCCAACCGGTTGCCGCCGCGCGGACGCGGCGTGTTTCCAAGCGTCGCCAGCCACCCAGAAGGGGAATCCTGTGAACGAGGGCGACCAGAGAACGGATCGCCGGCTCGCGAAGAATCCGATCGCGGTTATCGGTCTAGCCGGTCTTTTTCCGATGGCCCACAACTTCCGGGAGTACTGGCAGAACGTCGTTGATGCCGCCGACTGCACCCAGGAGGTGCCGCCGACCCACTGGCAGCCGGCGGACTACTACGACCCGGATCCCGCCGCGCCGGACAAGACCTATTCCAAGCGTGGCGGATTCGTGCCGGAGATGGCGTTCAGCCCGATGGAGTTCGGTTTCCCGCCCAACCTGCTACCGGCCACCGGCGTCGTCCAGCTGCTCAGCCTGCTGGTCGCCCGGGACGTGCTACGCGACGCCGGTGCGCCTGATTCGTCGTGGTACGACCCGACGCGGACAGGTGTCACGCTAGGCGTGACCGGGCCGATGCCGATGACGCATCCGATGGCGGCACGGCTGGAGACACCCGTGCTGAAGGAGGTCGTACGCAGCTGCGGTCTCAGTGCGGCTGACGCCGAAGCGATCGCGGCGAAGTTCGCGCTCGCCTTTCCCGCATGGGAGGAGAACTCCTTCCCCGGCCTGCTCGGCAACGTGACCGCCGGCCGGATCGCGAACCGGTTGGACCTCGGCGGATCGAACTACACGGTCGACGCGGCGTGTGCCAGCGCGTTGGCGGCCGTCAAGATGGCCGTGAGCGAACTCGTCGAGGAACGGGCCGACCTCATGATCACCGGCGGCTGTGACACGGAGAACACGCTCTTCGGCTTCATGTGCTTCAGCAAGACCCAGGCGCTGTCCAGGACCGACACGATCCGCCCCTTCGACGATTCCGCTGACGGCACCCTGGTGGGCGAGGGCATCGGCATGCTCGCGCTCAAGCGGCTGGCTGATGCCGAACGTGACGGCGACCGCGTCTACGCCGTCATCCGCGGCATCGGGGCATCCAGCGACGGGCGCTTCAAGAGCATTTATGCCCCGCGCGCGGAGGGGCAGGTCATAGCCCTGCAACGGGCTTACGAGGACGCCGGTTGCGAGCCGTCCACGGTCGAGCTTGTCGAGGCACACGCCACCGGCACGAAGGTCGGCGACCGTACGGAGCTCACCGCGCTGCACACCGTCATGGGCACGGCGACGCGGGAGAAGCACTTCGCCGCGATCGGCAGCGTCAAGTCGCAGATCGGACACACCAAGGGCGCCGCTGGCGCGGCCGCGCTCATCAAGCTCGCGCTCAGCCTCCACCATCGGGTCCTCCCACCGACGATCAATGTCGAGCGCCCCAACAGCGCCGTCGACTTCGACAGCTCGCCTTTCTACATCAACACTCGTACCCGTCCCTGGATCCGGGACCCGCGCCGCCCGCGACGCCGGGCGGCGGCCTCGGCCATGGGTTTCGGCGGCACGAACTTCCACGTGGTTCTCGAGGAAGGCGCCCCGGACCGTGCCGGGCTGCGCACCATGCACCAGAGCGCGCGCGCTTACGTCTGGCACGCGCCGCGCTCGGAGGACCTGTTCGACCTGCTGCGCGCCGCGGCCCCGCCCAACGCCGACGGCGAGATCCCGGCCGACCACGCCCGGGTCGGTTTCGTCGCCTACGAGGACGAGGCGGACGCACTGCGCACGATCGCCGTCGACCAGCTCGCGGTGAACATCGGCGCCGAGCAATGGGTCCATCCGCGGGGGATCACCTTCCGCAACCGGGCACTTCGAGAGATCATGATCGGCGCTCTGTTCGCCGGACAGGGCAGCCAGTACGTCGACATGGGGCTGCGGGCGGTGCTGAACATCCCGCCGGTCGCCACCGCCTTCGACGACGCCAACACGCCGTTCACCGACGCGGACAGGACCCTCGCCCAGGTGGTGTTCCCGCCGCCGCTGTTCGATCCGTCGGCGGCCGCGGAGCAGGACGCCACGCTGACACGCACCGACTACGCTCAGCCCGCCATCGGCGCGCTCGCGGCCGGGCAGTTCCGTTTCCTCACCGAGCTGGGCCTGCGCTGTGACGGCTTCCTGGGGCACAGCTTCGGCGAGCTCACCGCGCTGTGGGCCGCGGGCGCGCTGGACGACACGTCCTTCTTCCGGCTTGCCCGGGCCAGGGGGCTGGCCATGGCCCCGCCGGCGGATGCCGCCGCTTTCGACCCCGGGGCGATGGCCGCGGTACGGGCCGCCCGGGAGGACGTCACCAGCCTGCTGGTCGAACACCAGGGCGTTACTGTCTGCAACCATAATGCCCCGGACCAGGTCGTGGTCGGCGGCGGGACAGCGGACGTGGACGCCTTCGTCGCCCGCTGCGTCGCGCGTGGGATCTCGGCCCAGCGCCTGCCGGTCGCCGCGGCCTTCCACACCCCTCATGTCGCGCACGCGGTCGAGTCGTTCCGCGTAGCGGTGGAAGCCACGGAGATCCGTGAGCCGCGGGGGCGCACGTACGCGAACACCGCCGGTGCCAGCTACGGCACGGATGTCGCCGCCAACCGGCGGGTGCTTGTCGAGCAGCTGGTCAACCCGGTCGAGTTCGCCGCCGGGGTCGAGGCGATGCGCGCGGACGGCTGCACGGTCTTCGTCGAGTTCGGCCCCCGTAAGGTCCTCACCGGGCTCGTCCAGCGCTGCCTGGGTGAGCCCGATGTCATCGCCATCGCCACGGACAGCGGCCCCACCGGCGACAGCGACGCGGCTCTCAAGCAGGCCGCCGTGCGCCTCGCGGTCCTCGGCGTGCCGCTCACGGGCATCAACCGGTACGCCGCCGAACCGTTCGCCGAGGTGGTGCCAGCCGGCATGTCGATACCCCTCACCGGCGCGAACCATGTGCCCGACGCCCACCGGCGTGCCTACCGGGAAGCCATCGACAACGGCTATCGGGTTCCCCCGCCGGTACCCGCAGCCGCCGGGGCCGCCGCTGAGAACGGGCGGACCGGACACGGGCCTGGCACGCGCCCGGCCTCGTCCGGTGACGACATATCCGGCGGGCGTCCCAAGGTCCCCGCGCGGACATCGCCGGCCGCGGCTGAGCGGATACCAGCCCAGGCGTCGGTGCCGCCGCCGGTGCTGGCGCCGGCCGTGACCCAGCCGTCAGCACAGGAGGCGCCGGTGGATCAGATCGCGGCTGTTGCCCGGGAACATCTCGCCCTGCACAGCCAGTACCTTGACAGCCAGCTCCAAGTCGCGGGCGGGCTGGCCGCGGTCCTGCGCGAGCCATCCCAGGGCGCTGCGGCCGATCAGCGCCTGCACGCCGCGGTCGAGGCCGTCTCCACGCAGAGCCTCGCGATGAGCGCCGCGCACATCCGGGTGAACGAGATCCTCACCTCGCTCACCGATCTGGAGCTCGGCCGGCCCGCGGCCGGACCGGACGGAAGCGGCCACCATGTCGCGCCGGCCGGGGAAGTCGAAAACCTCGCCGGGGCCGCCGCCGGTCCGGCGCTCGAACCGTTGCCCACACCGTCGCCCGCACCGTTCGCCATCCCTGCCCCGGCCGGACCCGCTGGGACGGACAGCTGGTTGCCATTCGATCTCGCCGGGCCGCCCATCCCCGGTCAGCTCACCGGGCCCGCTCCGGCGAACGGTACGGGTAACGGGAGCCACCGGGACGCGGATGCGTCTGCGGCTCCGGCTGTTTCTGTCGCGTC
>NZ_CAKJTO010000130.1:0-11524 GCF_917627405.1 Protofrankia sp. Cj5 | reverse complement strand
TACAACGATCTGCACACGTTGCCCCCGGCTGACACCGGACAATCTCCGATCATTGGTAACGCTCACTGTCCCGTCCTCTCCTGTCCCAGACCGGCTGTCCCCTCGACACCGGCGTCGACGAGCCTAACTAGCGATCGCATGAAATACATCACATACGCTCGAATTAGGGCGGATAGGAATAACGGTGTAACTCTCCGAAAGTGAAGATGTGCCGTGAATGACGCGGTAGCCGAAGATCGGCTGGTGTAATTCGTCCCGGCCGGGGCGGATGGCCTGCTGGCGCGGCTGGCGAAGCGCGCGGGCGGGCCGCCTGGCGTCACCCGGCCACGGTCAACGGATGCGTGCCGGGCGCTTGCGGACCCGCATCGAGGCGGGCGCCGGTGGCCGCGGACCCGTACCTCCGCGGCCGGCCTCATCCGCAATCTCCAGCTGGAGACCTCCTTGCGGGGACCCCTGTTCGGAGCTATCCGCGGCCATCGGTCCTGGCGCAGACTGCGGACTCAGATAACCACATTACGGCGGTTTTCACCAGAGAAGACATGTTATGTCCGTATATAAACTGTATTCCCTGTTTACAGGGATATACGGCTGGGTTGCTCGGCGTTCGTCGACGCCAGCTCTGGGATTGCTCGCGTTGGGACACGAGGTCATGGGGTAATCGTCATGGACGACGGCAGCCTGCGGGTTGAGACCCTCGGGCCACTCACCGCCTACGCCCAGGGGCGGGAACTTGCTCTCGGTCCGCCGAAGCAACGGGCTGTGTTTGCCGTCCTCGCGCTGAACGCCAACGTCGTCGCCGCGCGAGACGATCTGATCGACCAGATCTGGGGCGAGTCATCGCCCGCCACCGCGGTCGGCAGCCTGCACACGTACGTGTCCGGACTGCGCCGGGTACTGGCCGGTCTGGGAGATCCGCTGACCAGTTCCGGATCGGGCTACCTCCTCCGGCTCGACCCCGTGCGGGTCGACGTGGGGCTGGTCGAGCGACTTGCGGCACGGGCCCGCGCCAACAGCTCCAGGTGTGACCCGATCTCCGCGGTCACCGCCCTTGACGAGGCGCTGGCCTGCTGGCGCCCGGGTTCCCCGCTGGGCGGCCTGCCGGGTCCGTTCGTTGCCGAACACCGTGCCCGAGTATCAGATTTGCGTCTTCGGCTACTCACGGAACGCGCGGAACTTCTGCTGGACCTCGGCCAGCCTGACGATGTGGTAGCTCAGCTGAGCGGACAGGTACAGGCCAATCCGTACCATGAACGGCTGCGGGCCCTGTTGATAACGGCGCTGCACCATAGCGGCCGGACCGCCGACGCGCTCAGGGAGTACCAGGCGCTCCGGCAGCTGCTTGCCGAGGATCTGGGGATCGGCCCCTCGGCCGAGCTGCAGGCCCTGTATGTCTCGATGCTGGCGGACGATCCCGCAACCTGCCCGGCCTCCGCAAGGACGTCGCTCCAGGACGCGGCCGCCGCACCCCTGCGACCGGCGCAGCTGCCCCGCGATGTCGGCTGCTTCATCGGTCGCGCCGCTTCGGTCCTGCAGGTGCTGAGCGCATCTGCCACCGAGGACGGGGCCGACGCCACGGCCCCTGGCATCGGCTCACCGCGGATTGTGATGATCGTCGGAGTCGGTGGGATCGGCAAGACCGCGCTGGCCGTGCGCTGCGGCCGCCTGCTGTCCGCCGGTTACCCTGATGGTCAGCTGTATGTGAACCTCCGGGGCTTCGATCCCAAGCACCCCGCGCTGTCCCCGGCGGAGGCGTTGCACCAGCTGCTCGCCTCCCTGAACGTCCGGATGATCCCGGCCGGTCACGACCAGCGGGTCGCGCTGTGGCGCAGCACGGTCCGGGACAAGAGCCTGTTCATCGTGTTCGATAATGCCGAATCCGCTGACCAGATCGAGGATCTCCTGCCGGGCGGCGGTCCTTCCTTCGTCGTCGTGACCAGCCGTAACCGACTCAGTGCTGTCGCGGTCCGGCACGCGGCCCGCCGGATCACACTGTCCCCGCTGACGGCGGACGAGTCAGTCGAACTGCTCTCCGGCGCGATCGGGAGCGCCCGGGTCGACGCCGAGCGGCCGACGGTGCGGCGGCTCGCCGCGCTGTGCGACCATCTGCCGCTGGCACTGCGGATCGCCTCGGAGCAGCTGACCGCCAGGCCGCACGCCCGGGTCGCCGACCTCGTCGCGGACCTGGAGGACGCGCAACGCCGGCTTGATGCCCTACAGATCCCGGACGACGAGCTGTGCTCCATGCGCGCTGTGCTCTCCTGCTCCTATGCCCGGCTCGACGCCGGGGCGGCTCACGCGTTCCGGACGCTGGGTTTGTTCCCGGGGGTGAGCATCGTCCCGGAGGCAGCCGCGGCATTGTTCGACCTGCCGCTGCCGGCGGCGACCACCGCGCTGCAACACCTAGCCGCCCAGCACCTGGTCGAGGCTTCCGGCAGCCGCTACCGGATGCACGACCTGACCCGGATCTACGCCGAGGAGCTGTCCCACAGCGCTGAGATGACCGGGTCACGCCAGCCAGCCCTCGAGCGGGTGCTGCGCTGGTACATCCAGACGCTGACGCCGGACTGCGCCTCGAGCGGGACCGAGCTGCCCTGCACACCCGCTCTCGAAGCGTGCCACGCGCCCCTGCGCTTCGGTACCCGGGAAGAGTCCGTGGCCTGGTGCGTGCGGGAGTGGGGCAATCTCGCGCCGCTCGTGCGTACAGCGCACCGGACCGGCCGTCACGAGCAGGCCTGGCAGCTTGTCTATCTGCTGTTCGACTACTTCTATGCTGCCGGGCAGCCCTGGGACTGGGTCGAGACGCTGCGGATCGGGTTGCGTAGCGCGGAGGCGATCAAGGACAGACGGGCCCAGGCGCTGCTTCTCAACCAGCTGAACCTCGCCTGCTCCCGGCTGAGCCAGCACAGCCCGGCCGCCCGGCCGTACGCCCAGGATGCGCTGGATGCGCTGGAGGCACTGGAGGCACTGGAAGCACTGGAACGGGCTCGCCGCGGCGAGCCGGAGTACCGCACGGACGGTTGTCTCGATGACCGCCGCGAGCCGCATGCCCAGCCCGGCGGGCTGGGGGAGGCCGCCGACGGCACGGATTTTCCGAGCGTCCTGGAACGCAGCCCCCTGACCAGCCCCGTTTCTTGATCTATTTTTTTGTTACTGGTCGCTTTCAGGGCGTGCCGTCCGCCGGTCGTCCCTGGCTGCGCTGCCAGATCAGGACCGCCTCGACCCGGCTGCCCGCGCTCAGCCTGCTGAAGATCCGGTTCAGGTGGTTCTTCACGGTTTTCTCGCTGACCTGGAGCTGCGCGGCGATCTCGGAGTTGCGGGCGCCGCGCGATACCAGGCTCATCACTTCACGCTGGCGCCGCGACAGCGTGCCTACCGGGTTATCGGCGTCAGGGTCCGTTACCAGAGCGAGCTGCCGCCCTCCTGCCGGGCGGAGGCCGGCCCGAGGATGGTCACTGACCTCGACCACGTTCAACTGATATTCCGCGCAGAGGCGGCGGGATGCCGCGGCGTCCGCCCGGGGGAGGGGGGCTGCTGGCCGGTGCGGCGCGGCCCCGACCGCGGCCCCGACCGCGGCTGGGTCCGCCGGTGCCGCATTCGCCGCCGGTGAGACCGTGACCTCGACATACGGTAGGCGGTCGATCTCCACGGCCAGGCCTTTGCTCGCGAAGACCTGCCGGATCCGGGCAAGGATGTCCGGGCTCGTGATGGCGATCCGTACATGGCTGGCGCCGGCCGGAACAGTGACGGCTGTCATGCGATCAGCGTGGCGGAGCCGGCTCCACGTTTTCTTCACGTCCTGTCCACAGCCCGGTGAACCTGCTCAGAGCGTCGGCTCCTGCTCAGACCGTGGCTGGTCGTGGCTGGTCGAGCGCGAGGCTGGTGCGGACCGGGTCCGGCAGGAAGCCCGTCTCCAGCCAGCCGTCCGGCTGGACGACAAGTTGCCAGCGGGCATCCTTCGGGCCGCCCAGCACGACCACCGCCCACGCCGGCTTGGCCTGGGCCGTCAGCTCGTTCAGCCGTTGCAGGTCACGGCCGCCTGGCGCGCGCGCGACCAGGACGACGCCGTTGCCGCCCTCGGCCAGGTTGTCCCACAGCTGCTCGACTTCAGGTACCGACAGCGTGCCGGGCGGGTGCGCATCCACGTCGGCGGTGCCGAATCCGGCTCGCAACACGGTGATCTCACGGGACCAGGGGTTGGTGGCGAGTTCGCGTGTCCATGCGTCGGCCATCCGGCGCTGCATGGCGGCTGTGCCCTTGATGGCGATGAGGCCGCGGGCTTCGACCAGGTTGAGCAGGACACGTCCGTCCTCCGTGTTCCCCAGGGTCACCAGGTGCGGGTAGGGATCCGGCCGCCCGTCATCCATCGGCGCGTACTGGAGCCCGCGCAGGGTCGCGACCCAGGTCCGTCCCTCGTCCTCGACGCTCCAGCCGGTCGGCGGCAGCTCGTCCGGTGCCGACAGGCGCAGCCGGATCTGCTCGCCGCCCACGACGACCGCGTACACGCCTGGCAGTGACCGGTTCTGCTGGGCGCAGGCGGTCGCGAGAACCCGCAGCGACCGGTCGACGACCCAGGCCGCCGACGAGTCGGGCGGCGCGGTTGTCACGGTGCGCGTGCGGCGCAGCCGGTTCGGCAGCGGCAGCCGCCCGGTGCGCCAGGCCCAGACCGCCGCCGCGGTGAGGGCAAGCACGATGACGCCCAGCAGGCCCCAGAGCGCCAAGGCCATGCCCGAGATCTTCGAGTCGGCCCGCGGCGTCGAGGACTGCGCCGGCGCGGGCTGCGCGCCCGGTGCCGCGTTGTGTGACGAGGGCACGATCAGTGGCAGCGGGCCGATGCGCACGCCGTCACCCTTGGCATCCGCGGGCAGCAGCAGCACCCAGCCCGGTTTGATCACTTCGGGCCGCTCGACCCGCAGCCCGTCCGGCTCAAGGCGGCCCTTGTTCAAGTTGAAGATCTCCGGAGCGCGGTTCCCGGTACCCAGGAAGCGTACGGCGATCTCGAAAAGGAACTCGGG
The DNA here is from genome assembly GCF_917627405.1 of Protofrankia sp. Cj5. Classification (NCBI taxonomy): domain Bacteria; kingdom Bacillati; phylum Actinomycetota; class Actinomycetes; order Frankiales; family Frankiaceae; genus Protofrankia; species Protofrankia sp. Cj5. The sequence continues at coordinate 6,512 of NZ_CAKJTO010000130.1, read as the reverse complement.
CTGGCCATTGAACTGCGTCTCCACGATGTAGTACTTCACGGGCCTGGCTGCCGGTGGCCGGCTGGGCGGCGCGGCGCGGGCCGCCTGCTGCCAGCCGATCAGCGTCATGAGAACGACAAGCAGCGCGGCCAAGGCCACGACCGCGACGCGAACAGATCGAACCAGCCGGGCGGGGATGGACATCGGAATCCTCACGTGAATACCTGACCTGAATATGCGCCGGGCGCGATCGCTCGACGAAAGCTCGTCGGCGGAGATGATTCGGGCAAGTCTCAGATCTTGTGCGGCGCTCCCGCGCGGCGTCAACGGACCCGGTGGGCCCACGGGCCCACGGAACAGCGGAATTCTGGACCACCGCGGCCGCGCGCGGTTAGCGTCCACATTCGTTCGCAGACCGACGCTGCCGGCGTGAGGCGCCGTGGCAGTTCTCGAAGGGAACCCAGGATGCCAAACCTGAACGTGACCTATCAGGACATGCATGACGCCGCCGGTAAGCTGACCACCGGCAAGCAGGAGATCGAGCACAAACTGCACGAGCTCAAGTCGCTCGTGGACAATCTGGTCAACGGTGGCTATGTCACGGACAAGTCGTCCAAGGCCTTCGACCACTGCTACACGGAGTTCAACGATGGCGTGACCAAGACCATTGATGGGCTGGACGGGATAAGCGACTACCTGAACAAGGCCGCACAGGCGCTACAGGACACCGATAACCAGCTCGCCAGCGCCATCCAGAAATGATCCGCGTCCCCGGCGAGGAACGAGCACAGTGACCCGGCACCCGCGCGGGCCGTGGGCCGGCGCGGGTGTACCGGCCCGAGCATCGGTCAGGCGTCCATGAGAGTCGTCGTCACCCTCTGCCAGTCGCGCGGTGACTGGCAGCGGGACTACGTCATCGAGGCGGACCCGGCCACGCCGCTGCGCGACATCGTCGCGGTGATGCGCGAGCAGGTCCATGCGACCGCTCTCGATCCGGACGCCTTCCACCTGGGCGACCAGCCGCTCGACCTGGCCCAGACCCTGGGCGCCAGCGGCATCTTCGACGGCTCGGTGCTGTCCGTCGACGGCCCGGCGAGTGGCGCTCGCCATAGTATCGGGCTGGTCACCGTCCGGGTCGTGGCCGGTCGGGATGCCGGCACCGTCACCAGGCTGGGTGCCGGGGAGTTCATTCTCGGCTCCGACCCCCACAGCGCTGTCCGCCTGGGCGATGATCTGCCGCCGGCGGTGGTTGCGTGCACGGTGGGCCTGGACGCGAGGATCCAGGTGTGCGCGCTGCCGGGCATGACCAGCACGACCACGGAACTTGAACTGAACCGTGAGCCGTTGCCCACGGTACCGACCTGGTGGCCGCCCGGGGTGCAGCTGCGGATCGGCCCGTCGCTGATCGAGGTGCACCCGGTCCGCGCGCCTGACGCGGTGATTGAGCCCGAGCCGGACGGCGAGTGGCTGAACTACAACCGACCCCCGCGCATCCTGCCGCCTGAGCGCAGGACCGCCTTCAAACTGCCGGTGCAGCCCAAGCCCTACGTGGGCAGCCCGATGCCGTGGGTCGCCGCGGCGTTGCCGGCGATGTTCGGCGTCCTGATGGCGACCTTTTTCCACAACCCCATGTATCTGCTGGTCGCCACGATGTCGCCGATCGTCATGCTGGCCAACGGCGTCACCGGCCGCAGACAGGGAAAGAAGAGCTTCCGACGGCAGCTCGCCGAACATCGGGAGCTTCTGGCCACGGTCGAGGCGGACATCGCGACCGCGCTCGAGGTGGAGAAGGTGGACCGGCGCCGGGCCAGCCCGGACGCGGCCGAGCTGCTGATCACTGCCACCGACCCGCGCAGCCGGCTCTGGGAGCGGCGCCGGACCGACCCCGATCACCTGCTGGTCCGGGTGGGTACCGCGGACCTGCGCAGCCGGGTTCGCGTCGAGGACATGGCCGAAATGGAACACCGCCGCGCCGCGGACAGGGTGGCGCCCGACGTCCCCGCGGCGTTCTCCTTCACCATCGCGGGCGTGGTCGGGGTGGCCGGCCCCGGCGAGCGGCCGCGCCTGATGGCGCGCTGGTTTGTCGGGCAGCTGGCCATCCTGCAGAGCCCGCGGGACCTGCAGATCTATCTGCTCACCGACAGCGACGGCGAACGCTGCTGGGAGTACGCCTCCTGGCTGCCGCACCTGCGCCCGTTGCTCGGCCAGGATGCGCTCACCCTGGCTGGCATCGACGCCGAGACGCTCGGCCGGCGCGTAGCCGAGCTGACCGAGCTGGTCGCGGCCCGGCGGCGGTCCCGGCTGGACGCCCGTTCCGACGCCGTGTTCGCTGACCCGGACATCCTCGTCGTCCTGGACGGCGCCCGGCGGCTGCGGGCCATCCCCGGCGTGGTCACGCTGCTGCAGGACGGCCCCGCGGTCGGTGTGTACTGCCTGTGCATCGGCTCTGACGAGCGGACTCTCCCGGAGGAATGCGCCGCGGTCGTCCTGAGCGGGCCGGGCGGGGAGACCACGCTGCGCCAGCAGCGGTCCGCCGACATCACCGGGATCCGGACCGACGAGATCGACCCGGGCTGGTTTGACCGGGTCGGCCGCGCCCTGTCGCCGCTGCGGGACGTCAGCGAGACGCAGAACGACTCCGCTCTGCCACCAGCCGCCCGGCTGTTGGACATCCTCTCCCTCCCGGATCCCGACGCGGCCTCGCTGATCAGTCGCTGGGCACTGTCCGGCCGGAGCACGAAGGCGCTGCTCGGGATCTCGTTGGACGGTCCGTTCGCGCTTGATTTGGTCGCCCACGGACCACACGGTCTGGTGGCCGGCACCACCGGCGCGGGCAAGTCCGAGTTCCTCCAGAGCCTGGTGGCCTCGCTCGCGGTGGCGAACAGACCGGACGCGATGAGCTTCGTGCTCGTCGATTACAAGGGCGGTGCCGCCTTCAAGGACTGCATCGATCTGCCGCACACCGTCGGCATGGTGACCGACCTGGACAGCCACCTGGTCGAACGGGCACTCACCTCGCTGGGCGCTGAGCTCACCCACCGGGAGCACCAGCTCGCCGCGGCCGGCGCCAAGGACATTGAGGACTACCTCGACTACGCTTCCCGCGGGACGCGGCTGGCTCCGATCCCGCGGCTGCTCATCGTCATCGACGAGTTCGCCTCGATGGCCCGCGAGCTGCCGGACTTCGTCAGCGGCCTGGTCAACGTGGCGCAGCGGGGTCGTTCGTTGGGAATCCACCTGGTGCTGGCCACGCAGCGCCCGTCCGGGGTGGTGTCACCGGAGATCCGGGCGAACACCAATCTGCGAGTGGCGCTGCGGGTCACCGACGCGGGGGAGAGCTCCGACGTCATCGACGCCCCCGACGCCGCGACCATCTCGGCCGCGACCCCGGGCCGTGCCTACGCTCGGCTTGGCCATAGCTCGCTGCTGCCGTTCCAGAGCGGGCGGATCGGCGGCCGGCGTCCGATGGGCACCGCCACGATCCGGTTGCCGGACCCGGTGCTGAGGCCGCTGCGGTGGGCCGACATCGGGCAGCCGGCGCCCAAGCCGCAGCGGTCCGCCGGGGAGACCGACGTCGCCACCGACCTGTCCGTCCTCGTCGCCGCCATCCGCGCGGCCAACGACCGGCTCGGGCTGCCTGCGCAGCGCCGGCCCTGGCTGCCCCCGCTGCCGGAGCACCACGTCATCACTTGTGCCGACCGCGACGGTAGCGACGGCACCGCCATCCCCGCGTTCGAGTGGGCCCTGCAGGACCTGCCGGCCGAACAGCTTCAGGTCCCGGCCACAATCGACCTGGCGGCCTTCGGTCATTTCTACGTGATCGGCGCGCCGCGGTCGGGCCGCTCCCAGGTGCTGCGCACGATCGCGGCTTCAGCGGCCAGCGTGGCCAGCTGTGCTGATGTGCACCTTTTCGGTCTGGACTGTGGTAACGGCGCGTTGCTGCCTTTGGTGAAACTGCCGCACACCGGGGCGATCGTGCAGCGCAGCGAGACTGAACGGGCCGTCCGGCTGCTCGGCCGGCTGTACGAGGAGACGCTGCGCCGCCAGCAGCTGCTCGGTCAGGGCGGCTTCGCCGACGTCACCGAGCAGCGCCGGGCCTCGAACCCCGAGGAGCGGCTGCCGCACCTGCTGCTGTTGCTTGACCGATGGGAGGGGTTTATCGGAACGCTCGGCGAGCACGACGCCGGCGCACTGACCGAGAAGATCCACACCTTGCTGCGCGAAGGGGCCAGCACCGGGGTGCACCTGGTCGTCACAGGTGACCACAGCCTCCTGTCCGGCCGGATGAGCTCGCTGTGCGACGACAAGATCCTGCTGCGGCTGACCGACCGGACCGACTTCAGTCTGGCTGGCCTGAACTACCGTAAACTCCCCGAAACCATCCCGCCTGGCCGCGGCTACCGGACCGGCAGCGGTATCGAGACCCAGGTCGCTCTGCTGGCCCATGACCCCTCCGGCCCAGCCCAGGTTGACGCGCTGAACGCGCTGGCGACCCGGCTGACCGAGCGCGAGCGGGACACCCCGCGAGACCGCCGCCCGTTCCGGGTGGCGGTCCTGCCGAAGAACCTGGTCATCGAGCAGGCCTGGGAGTTCCTGCCAGCGGACGGCGACCGGCCGATGTGGGCAATGATCGGCGTGGGCGGTGACGATCTCGTCGCGGTCGGGGCTGATCTGCTCCGGGACCAGCCCACGTTCCTGGTTGCCGGGCCGTCCCGCTCCGGGCGCAGCACCGTCCTGTCGGTGATGGCGGAGTCGTTGTTGCGCAACGGGACCGAGCTGGTGATCGCGGCTCCCGCCATGTCGCCGCTGCGCGCTCTGGACGGCCGTCACGGGGTGCGAGCAGTGATCACCGAGGACGGTCCGACCGAGGAGCTGCTGGCGCCGCTGCTCGACCCGGACGGCAAGGATGTTGTCCTGATCGTCGACGACGGCGAGCTGCTGCGCGACGCGCCGGGCAAGGACTACCTGCGCGGTTACGTCCGGGGGGCGGCGAGCAACCGCCGAGGCCTGATCCTGGGCGGGAACGCGGCCGAGGTGGGCAGCGGGTTCACCGGCTGGCAGGTCGACGTGAAGAAGAACCGGCGCGGCGCGCTGCTCTCACCACAGAACATGACGGACGGCGATCTGGTCGGGATCCGTGTCGCCCGCTCCAGCCTGTCCAGCCAGGTCACGCCGGGGCGCGCCCTCGTGCACCTCGGGAACGGTGATCTGATCACCGTGCAGGTGCCGGCCATCGGAGCCGGCTGACCGGCTGACCGGCTGATTGCTCTGTTGCTCTGTTGCTCTGTTGATCTGGCTGTGGGGAGAGGACGGTGCACCGTGCCCGATCTGGTGGTGACAAGCGATCTGGACGTCATCCGTGACGGTCTGAAGATCCTGGTCGACGAGTTCGCCGGCGCGCTCGACTTCGAGAACGATTCGGTGGGCATCTGGGGCCAGCACAACGCTGAGAGTTCCATGGGTGACTTCGCCGATAACTGGACGATCCACCGGGACAAGATGACCGAGCGGATGAAGAAGCTCAAGGACACGGTGGAAAAGGTCGCCGAGCAGTGGCGAGACGCCGACGACAAGTTGAGCGAAGCCTTCCAGCAGTAAGAGCGAGGTGACAGAACATGAGCGCACGTAACGAGCTGGACTGGAACCTGCTCGATCTGGACAGTGATCCCGTCCCGGGCGATCCCGAGCGGGTCAGTGCGGCCCAGCGCCGGTACGCGAACATCGCCGCGACCATCCACGAGACGGCCGGCCGGCTGCGCAAGGTCGCCGAGGCGCACGAGCTCGTCGGGAAGTACGCCGACGCGATGCAGTCCAAGGCCACGGATGTGATCAGCGACCTGACCAAGGCGTCCGGCCGTTATGACGCGGTCGCCGAGGCTGTCGGGGTGTACCAGCCGGCGCTGCTGAGCGCGCGTGACGAGAGCGCCGCCGCGGTCCGCGACGCTGAGGATGCCAAGGCGAGCCAGACCAAGGCGCAGGCTATGCCCGATCCCTCGGCCAGCCGTCCACCGGATGCCGCGCCCCTGACCCAGAGCGACCAGGACGCGATCAACGCCCGCGGCAAGGCGATCTCCGCCGCGGACGATGCCCTGGCCGCGGCCAAAACCCGGCTCCGGAAGGCGGTCGACGCGCTGGACACGGCTGGCCGGGCGCTGGAGCAGGCCGTGAGCGCGAACCGGTTCAAGGACGACCATCTCACTGACACCTTGCTGGACAAGTTCAACGCCTTTCTCAAGGTGCTCGTGAAGGTGCTGCAGTGGGTCGGCATCGCCCTGGCCGCCCTAGCGATGATCTTTCCGGGGGTCGGCCTGTTCGTCGCGATCGGCGTCGCCGTAGCGGCGGTGACCCTTATCGCGGACATCGTTCTGATCGCGCAGGGGGAGACCAGCTGGTTCGAGCTGGGGATGGCGGTGGCCGGGGTCGTCCTGCTGGGCGCTGGGAGCCTGATCGCCAAAGGCCTGCAGAACCTGGGCAGCCAGATCCGCGGGGTGCTCGGCCCCGCCTTGCGCAGGTTCGCGGCCCCGCAGATCGAT
>NZ_CAKJTO010000129.1:0-11561 GCF_917627405.1 Protofrankia sp. Cj5 | reverse complement strand
GTCGGCGTATTTTCCGAGAGCGGGCACGCAAGTGCCTGGAAGACGTTCCGGGAAGCCGATGTGGTGCTGGCCGTCGGCAACTCGTTCAACCAGCACGCAACCTTTGGCCTGCGGGAGGACCTGTTCGACGGCAAGCTCCTCATCCAGGTCAACATCTCGGGAACCGAGATCGGCAAGACCTACCCTCCGGGACGCGCGCTCGTTGCCGACGCGCGCCTGGCGGTCGAAGCGATCACGGACGCCCTCGAGAAGAAGGTCGGCCCGGTCGACCCAGCGAAGATCGTAAGCCGTGACTACGAGACGAGACACATCCCGCACCTCGCGGGTGCGATCCATCCGGGGCGGCTGGCGCAGGCGATCGGCCGGATGCTGCCGGAGCGGGCGATAGTCCTCGCCGACGCCGGCGCCCACTTGGCCTGGCTGGGGTACTACGTGGATCTCGAGCAAGGCCAGAACTTCCGTAAGACCGGGACGTTCGGTCCCATGTCGGCCCACGTGAACGGGGCAATCGGCGTCAAGCTGGCCCAGCCGGACCGGACGGTTGTCGTCGGGTGCGGCGACGGCTGCTATTCGATGGCCGGCTTCGAGCTGATGACCGCCGTGGAAAACGACGTTCCGGTCATCTGGGTGATATTCAACGACGGTGAGTACAAGCTCGTGAAAGCCTACCAGCTCGCGACCTACGGTGAAGCTGGTCTCGTGGAGTTCCGGAACCCAGACTTCGCGGCGTACGCGCGAGTCTGCGGCGCCGACGGCTACGCCGTGGAGACACTCGACGCCTTCGAGAGCGCCTTCGCCGCTGCGCTCAGGTCGGGTCGGCCGACGGTGATCGACGCGAAGATCACCCGCTGGGCCCTGCCTCACTACAGCACCTCACCGAACGGCATGATCGCCGGGATATGGGAGACGTTCGAGGAGCGCCTTCGCGGCCAGGAACGGTCCTCGCGCCGCTGACTAGGACGGATCCGCGAGCTATGAGCCAGACCGAGGAGAATTGATGAGAGTCTACGAGGCCATCGTTAAGGGCCTGGAGGGAATCGGTGTCCGGGCCGCTTTCGGTGGTGCCGGGGAAAACGCGGCGAGCCTCATGTTGGCGCTTAAACACTCGCGCCAGATCCGGCCGATCATTGCCCGTCATGAGCAGGCCGCGTCGTTCATGGCCTGCGGGTACGCGATGTATACGAACAAGCTCGGTTTCTGCTTCGCGACGGCCGGACCCGGCGCATTCAACCTTTTCTCGGGGCTCGCGGTCGCCATGTCCGACTCTTACCCGGTCCTGGCCGTCTCCGGATACGCGTCGACTCAATGGCAAGGCTGGGGATCCCTTAACGAGACCTCCGGCCTGAACCGCACACCCGACTCGCAGGCGATGTTCGCCGCCACCACGAAGAGGTCGTTCCTGCTCACCGACGCCGCAGACACCTGCGACGTCCTGGAGGAAGCTGTCAACGTTGCCTTTGAGGGACGGCCCGGCCCGGTGCACATCCACGTTCCGGAAAACCTCACCCACCGCGGCGTTGAGGTCAAGAAGTTCCGGCAGATCCGGCTGGACGTCGCCCCGGTCCTTCCCGACCCGGACCGCGTCGAGAAGATCGCGTACGTGCTCGCCGACGCGATCAGCAAACGGGAACGGATCGTGGCGCTCGTAGGGTTCGGCGCCGTCCGCAGCGGAGCGGGACCGGAGATCAGGCGGTTGATCGAAAGGTTCCAGATCCCGCTGCTTACCACCCTGGATGGCAAGGGGATCGTGTCCGAACGGCATCCGCTGTCCGTGGGCGTCTTCACCGACAGCGGCCACTCGAGCGCATGGAAGGCCTTCCGCGAGGCCCGGGTCGTGCTGTGTATCGGGAACTCCCTCAACCAGCACGCCACGTTCAACTACCGACAGGACCTGTTCGCGGAAAAGCTGCTCATCCACGTAAACATCGCTGAGACCGAGTTCCGCAAGGCATACAAACCCGACTTCGCGCTCCTGTCCGACGCGCGTCCCGCGGTCGCCGCGCTGGTCGACGCGCTCGAGAAGAAGGTCGGCGACGTGCCGGAAGCCCGCGTCGACAACCGCAGCTACGAGGCCCGGCACATCGTCCACCCGACAGGGTCAATCCACCCGGGGCAGCTCGCTCAGTCTATCGGCCGGATGCTGCCGTCGCAGGGTGTTCTGCTCGCCGACGCCGGCGCGCACCTGGCATGGCTCGGATACTACGTCGAGCTGGAGGACGGGCAGAACTTTCGCAAGGCTGGCTCGTTCGGGCCGATGGCCGGTCATGTAAACGGCGCCATCGGCCTGAAGGTCGCGGAACCGGAACGGACCGTGGTCGTCGGCTGCGGCGACGGCTGCTACTCCCTCGCCGGGTTCGAACTGATGACCGCCGTCGAACACAACATTCCCGTCATATGGGTCATCTTCAACGACGGGGAGTTTAAATTGATTAAGATTTACCAGGTCGCAACGTATGGCGAGAGCGGACTCGTCGAGTTCCAGAATCCAGACTTCGCGGCATACGCGCGGGCGTGTGGCGCGGACGGCTACCGCGTCGAGACGCTCGAGGAGTTCGAGGAAGCGTTCCGGGCCGCACTGGCCGCCGGCCGGCCTGCGGTCATCGACGCCAAGATCACACGATGGGCCATCCCGCACTATAGCCCTTCACCAGACGGCGTGATCGCCGGGCTCGTCGAGAGTGTCGAAGCCAGGTTCCGCGGACGGTGACCGGCCGGGGCGTCATGGCCCCCAGATATCGGCCGGTTGGCCGGTTCCACGCTCAGGGAGGACGGCATGAGCAGATTGTGGACGGAGACCTACTCCGGGGGGAGCCCCGAGGCCGAACGGCGCGAGTTCGAGTCATTCGCCCGGGATCTGATGCGGGTTCAACTCAAGACGGCTCGGACTGCGAGTAGGAATGGGGTTCCGCACGGCGTCGACCGCGCCTTCCACGCAAAGTCAACCCTCGCGGTGGATAATGCACAGATCCGTTTCGTAGATGTGGCCGACGACCTCCGTGTTGAATTTTCCCGGCCTGGCGCGTCGTACCCCACGGTGGTCCGGTTCTCCAATGCCGCCGGCACAGGGCAGGCGGACGCGAAACCGGATCTGCGCGGGGTAGCGCTGCGCATCCAAGTGTCGCCCGCGGAGTCGCACGACCTGCTCATGACGAACTTCCCGGTGTCCCACGCCCGCAACGCGCACCAGTTCGTCGAGTTCGCCAAGGCGACTGCCGGCGGAAACGCCGCCCGGCTTGCCGGCATTCTCCAGCTGCTTGCGACGTTCGGGCCGGGGGAGACGACCCGGATGTTGAGGAACGTCACGGTCAGCCGCCGGCGCACCGTCAGCAGCGTGGCCACGGAGACATATTGGAGTCGCGGGGCGGTGCGGTGGGGGCCTACCCTGGCGGTGCGTTACCTGCTCCGTCCGGCCCCCGATGCGGTGCCGGCTCCGGCTCCCCGGGCCGACGACCCCGGCTACCTGTCCACCGAGGCCGCCCGCCGCCTCGCAGCCGACGACGTGCGCTTCGAACTCTGCGTTCAGCGGTACATCGACGAGGAGTCGACCCCTATCGAGGACACCGCGGTACGGTGGTCGGAGCAGGCCTCCGTGCCGGAACCGGTCGCGGTTCTGACCATTCCACGACAGGACCTCAGCACGGCCGATACCCAGGAGCGGGCTCGCGCCATCGACGCCTTGGCCTTCAATCCGTGGAACACCACCGACACGTTCCGCCCGCTGGGCAACCTCAACCGCGCGCGCAAAGCCGCCTACGACGCCAGCGCCGCACACCGCCAGGGCTACCGCTGGGCAGCGACGCCACCGCTGCGGAACGAACTGCTCGGCGCGGGCATCCGCGAACTGTTCGCCGCGCTCAACCGCGTCGTGGCTTGGCACCGGCTCCCGCCCCGCCTAGGCTTGCTCAACCTCCAAGTGATCCGGCAGGAACTGCGTCGCCGGAACCTCCTCGACACCGAGGAGACGGAGGCTCCGCCGCGAGCCCGCCCCGTGCCGCCAGCCCCTCCCCCGGAGCCGGCGCGCATCTACCGCGCCGCTGACGGCACCGACAACGACCTGTCCGTCCCGACGATGGGTGCGGTCGGGGCGACATTCGGGCGCAACCTGCGGCCCGACTACCGGCCCAACCTGTTCGACGAGCCGAACCCGGTCACGGTCAGCCGGGAACTCCTCATCCGCGATCGGTTCCTACCGGCGCGTTCGCTGAACCTCCTCGCGGCAGCATGGATCCAGTTCCAGGTGCACGACTGGGTCAGCCACGCCCGCTACCCAATCGGCAAAAGCGACATCACCGTGCCCCTGCCCGATGGAATGACCTGGGCGAACACGCCGGGCGGCCGGCCCGAACGGCAGATGCGGATAGCCGGAAACATTTCCCGGGCTAATGGCAGGTCCAACCCGATAGCCCCCGTCTTCGGTAACGTCGTGTCGCACTGGTGGGACGGCTCGGAAATCTACGGCGCCGATCCGAACCGAAGCAGTCTGCTCCGAGACGGCGCGAAGCTGCGGATGACCCCAGAAGGCTACCTGCCGCGGGACCTCAAGGGCTTCGAGATCACCGGGTTCAACGAAAGCTGGTGGCTGGGCCTCAGCGCCATGCACACGCTCTTCGCCCGCGAACACAACCTACTGTGCGACGAGCTGCGCAGACAGTATCGGGGGTGGACCGACGAGCGAATTTATCAGACCGCGCGGCTAATCGTGTCCGCACTGATCGCGAAAATCCACACGGTGGAATGGACCCCGGCGATCCTCGGTACCGAGACCCTCAACCTCGCTATGAACGCCAACTGGAACGGACCCAATGCCCATGACTGGCTTACCCGCCTTGGTATATGGCTGTTCGACACCCACGCGCGGGTCGGAATCCCTAAGACGATGCCCGATCACCACGGGGTGCCATATTCCCTGACCGAGGATTTCGTGGCGGTCTACCGGATGCACCCCCTGGTACCCGACGACTACCAGTTCGCCGACCACCGAACCGGTAAGGTGCTCGGCAATCGTGGCTTTCTCGACATCCAGGGTGCTCTCGCCGACGACGAGCTACGGGCATTCGGCCTGGAGAACACGCTATACTCGTTCGCGCTGGCTTACCCAGGTGCGATCACACTGCACAACTACCCGCGGTCGCTCCAACGGCTCGAACGGGACGGCCAGCTCATCGACCTCTCCGTAATTGACCTCGTACGGACCCGCCGCCGCGGGGTCCCCCGCTACAACGACTTCCGCGCCGGCCTACACAAGCCCCGCATCAGAAGCTGGGAGGAACTGTGCGGCGACCCCGACTCCGCGCAGGCGCTGCGGCGGGTCTACCGCACCATCGACGAGGTTGACACCATGGTCGGACTGTTCGCCGAGACACCGCCGGCCGGTTTCGGCTTCTCCGACACCGCGTTCCGAATCTTCATCCTGATGGCATCACGGCGCCTGCAAAGCGACCGCTTCCTCACCGTCGACTTCCGCCCCGAAGTGTATTCCCCGTTCGGCATGGACTGGGTTGCGAACAACGGAATGACCAGCCTTATCCTGCGTCACTGCCCAGACCTGTCCGCGGTCCTGCCACGAGAAGCGAGCGCGTTCGTACCGTGGCGGCCCGTCCCGGCCTCGACGGCCGGGGTCACCGCTGAACACGTCATCCGACGCCGCGAAGGGACGCAGGCATGACTGACCAGATGACACAACACCGCCATCTCGGTCTCGACGCCCTCCTCGACCGCCCGCTGCTCGCCTCGATCTGGCGGCGCCGTACCCACCGGGTTAGCCGCGGCAGCTCGCTGAGCGCGGGGTCGATGAGCTGGACCTCCACGGAGCCCTGTACACCGCTGACCGACCTCGAGGAAGCGATCCTCATCTCCCTCACCGGGTGCACTGGCCTCACCATGCCCGACCGGCCTTTCGCCGACCCCCGCGACCACAAGCCGATCATGGCCAAACCCAACCTCCACATGGAGGGTCGGGCCGCCGGCAGCCCGGACAACGCCCAGGGCACGCACTTCTTCCTCATCAACAACACAGGAACCTACTTTCTTCGCAGGCTACCGCCCCCCACGGACCCAGCGGCGTCGGCATTCAACGCGGACACCCTTCTCGCCCGAGCCGCCGAAGCGAAAGTAAAGCTGCTCGACCACCGGATCGACGTACCGGACGGCAACCGTGACTTCCCCGCATATCTGGACTCCAACCGATTCCTGTCGAACCTGCCGGGCACGACCGTCCTCTTTCCGGTCGTCGACCTTTCCCGGCAGTACATCAACGGCATGATGTATCTGTTGACCCAACCCGACGGCGCGCGGCCCACGATCGTCGATGACCGCAACTTCTACCGCCCAGCTGGCGTGAGAAAGTGGGTGCAGTCAGGGTTCCTGAACAAGGATATCAAACTCCCGCTCGGCACCCTGTGGGCCATGCGCACACAGGTCGAAGCCGACCTGCTTCTGCAGAACCTCGTGCTTACCGCAGACGCCATGGGCCTCGGGGCATGGATCCACGCTTCGCTGGCGCCACCGATCATTCTCGGGGACCCGAAGTTCCGCGCCTCCTACGGCCCGATGCTGGGCTTCGACTGGAGTGTTCCGCGATGGAAGCCGGCGGATCTCCTACGGTGGCAGGTGCCGCTGCCGCGCTTCGCCAACCTGCGGGCGACAGCCGTCGGACTGCGTCACAACGGCGAGCACCTGATCAAGGCGATGTGCCCGCCGAACTATGCGACAATGAGCGACGCGGTTGACTCTGTCGTCGCCGACAAGTTCGGACCTAACGGCACCTATTCCGACAAGGGCCTGTTCGACCGCATCTACCGTGGCGAATTTGGCGCCCAGTACCTCCGACAGGCCAGTAACTACTCCGCCGACGTGATCGCCTGCACCCGCGACATCTGCACCTACATCTACGAAACCCACGGCCGGTTCCCAGCGCACTGTGACACGATCCACGTACCCGGGGTCTGGCTGCAGGTCCATCACGTCGAAAACGCCTACTACGAACGGTTCTTTCGCAACGGTCTGACCGAGACCCACGAAACACATGACGAGCACTGGCACCACCGGGCCACGTGACGATTGACATACCCTGTGGGACCCTGCTGGTTTATTCAGGCAGCAAGGGTGCGGCCGAGTCGGATGCCGATGGCCGTGCTTGATCGCGTCAGTGGCACCGCCGACGAGTTGGTTCAGCGTTGCGTAACGGCGTCGGCGGTGCCCGGTGCGGTGGCGGTACCTGTGGGGTACCAGAACCCGGCTACCAGCGTTGACCCGGGCTTTTAGGCGGCTCGTTCGTATTCGTTGATCTTGCGCCACGAGCGTGAAGGGGGACTCTGATCTTGAGATAGACAGGGATCTTCTGGAGCGGTGCTCCATGGGAGATGGAGGTATGGCCCTCCGTGGTCGCCATGCGGGTGGTGGGCGCAAACCACCGTCAGCGGCGTCGCCTCAACGGGCGGGGTCGTGAGCGTGACGGAAAAGGCCCGGGGACGACCGGGTCAGGTGCGGTTCGGGAAGGCGAGCGAGAGCGAACCACTGTCGAAGTGTCGAAAGAATATGGACAACGTCAGAACCGAGGTTGTGATCAAGGCTTCGGGATGAGTCCGGGGGATACCCGTTTACTGCCCGGGCGGCGTTCGGCATGTAGGTGGCGCGAGTCCGATCCTGGCTGGCGGAATCAAGCGGTCAAGGCGACGCATGCCTTTCCAGCAGATCGTTGAAAACTTCTATCGGCTTGCGCCAGCCCAACGTCTCACGAGGCCTGCCATTCAGCTCTGCGGCCACTCTATCGAGATCCTCCTGGGAATGCAAGGACAGATCCGTGCCCTTCGGGAAATACTGCCGAAGAAGGCCGTTGGTGTTCTCGTTCGAACCCCGCTGCCACGGCGAATGCGGATCGCAAAAATAGACTGGCATCCCGGTTCTCACGGTGAAATCGGCGTGCCGGGCCATCTCCTTGCCCTGGTCCCAGGTCACGCTGTTCCGGAAGAACTCAGGCAGGGTTTCCATCTTCTTCGCGAGCAGGTAGGCGACGCGTTCGGCGTTACGGTCGTAGGGAATCCGCACCAGCATGACGAACCGCGTGGTACGATCTACCAACGTCGCGATCTGGGACTTGTTTCCCTTCCCGATTATCAAGTCCCCTTCCCAGAATCCCTGTCCTCCGCACATCCGGTTTTGATGGGTTGACGGGGCCGGTTGATGATCACGGTGGGTGGGTGGGGTCGACGCCGAGGAGGTCAAGCACACGCTGCTGGAGCGGGGTGGGCCGGGGGATATAGCCGGGTTGGCCGTCGCGGCCGGGCACGAGGCGCATCGGGGCGAGAGCGCGCACGATCAGCAGGGTGGTCGGCACCGCCGGGCGGCGGGCGTAGAGGCCGGGGACCTTCCCGCTGGGGCCGGCGGCGCGGCGGGCTTCTCGCTCGATGAGCGCCCAGACCAGCAGCGACAGGCAGAGCAGGTGGATCAGGCCGTGGATCCGTTTCGGGTTCTGCAGGAAGACGGGCGCTATCCCGAGGGGGCCCTTGAGCGCCGAGTAGCGGCGCTCGACGGCTTCCTGCCCCTTGTACGTCACCAAGACCTCGTCGGCGTCGGCCTCGTCCGTGGTCAGGTTCGTCAGCAACGCGAACCAGCCGTCGGCGTTCTCGTCGACCGCGAGCGTTTCGGCGTCGAAGTGCCAGACCAGCAGGGGCTTTCCGGTGTCCAGGTCGGTGTCGGTGTGGACGCGCAGCCAGCGACCGACCTTCCGCTCCGCGGTGATCTTCGCGACGCGGGTGTCGACAGCGTCCGTGTCGCGGTAGTAGCGACCGCCGAGGGTGCGGTGGACCCGGGCCAGGTCGGTCCGGGCCTTCTCGATCGCAGCTTCGCGGGCGGTGCGGGACGCCTGGGCCCGGCGGGCGGAGTGGGCGAACACCGCCCGGTACGTGGCCGGCGGGTCGGCGGCGGTCGGGCCGTTCAGCGTGACGGTGCCCTCGCGGACCCGGTGCAGGTCGCGCTGGTGGGCGAACAGGTCGGCCTCGCGAGCCGGGACGTAGTGCACGATCGCCGCGGTCGCCACGTCCTGGGTGGCGAGGACCGCCGGTGGCACGATCGAGCGCGGGGCCGGGGCGACGAACCGCACACCCGTCTCGTCGATTGCGGTCAGGTTGCGGTAGGAGACGAGCTTACGGTCCCCGACGAGCAGGAACCGGCGCGGCCCGGCGAGGTCACGCATCGCGCGCATCGCCTCGTCGACCTGGCTGATCTCCGCGGCGCCGCCGTCGTAGGCGCGGGCGAGCACGGGGATCCCGCCGTCGGCGGACACCGCCAGGCCGGCCTGGACCTGGCGCAGGTCGGTCCGGCCGTCCTTCGGGTGGCCGAACCGCGGGGTCGCGTACTCGCCGCCGGCCTCGGGATGGTTGTAGAGGCCGTAGAGCGACATGGAGTAGGGGTCGGACCGGGGCGCGGTGCTGGTGTTCCCACCAGCCCGTTTCCCCGGCCCGCGCTCCGAGTCGGGTAGGCCGCCGGCGAGGTGCCCTGGTTGGGTCCTTTTCCGTCGGCCCCCCGCCGAACCCGCCGGGCGGCGTTAACCGCAACGGGCTCTCCAGTGGTTATGCCGTGGGTTGCGTGGTCGGCCGGCCTGCGTGGATGGCCTCGTGGCAGGGGCGGCAGGTGACGAGTGTCTTTCTCTGTCGCATGGCCATGAGGCGGACCCATGCCGGTTTTTCGCGTCGTCCTGGCCTGTTGAGGTCCGCGAGGTGGCGGACGTGGTGGACTTCCACCCTGTCCGTTGATCCGCAGATCTCGCAGGCACCCGCGAGGAGCCGGTGGATCAGCTCGTTGCCGCGGGCGGTGTTCAGGACGGGCGCCCGGTCGTCGATGGCTGCCGTTTTCTGTCGTTGTAGCGGTATGCCGCCGAATCGTGCGACCAGCGGTTTCCTGCCGTCGCTGCGTGGGACGGTGACCTGAAAGCAGGTGCGCGGTCCGTGGTCTGTCTTCACGGTGGTCTTGTACGTGCGGGCCATCGTGTTGACGGTGGACTTGTGCTTGCCTGCCAGGGTCTTGAGCATGGAGGTTTCCATGGTCCAGCGCAGTTTCTGAAGCCGGTAGACGTCACCGGCGAGCAGGTAGTACTGGACGACGCCCCGGTACTCGGCCTGATACTTCGACACGATGGTGTAGTCGGTGTCGTCGAGCATCTGTGGCCGTTGCGCGGGTTTTCCACGCCGGGAGTACTGGGCACACTTGTTTCTGATCACGTCTGGGGGAACACGTAGCCCGATGGCTCCATTGACCGACCGGCGACCCCGGGCGATCTTCGTGTCGGAGTGTTGGGCCACAATGTCATAGCCGAGGAACCGTGCCCGCCCGGTCTGGGCGTGGGTTATCAGCGTCTTCTCCCTCGACAGTTCCAGCTTGAGGTCATCATGCAGGAACTGCCGTATCCTTTCGGTGATCTGGGCTGCTTCGGCTTTCGGACCGCTGAACCCGAGCAGAATATCGTCCGCGTACCGCACATACCGAAGCCGCCGATAATCCGGATCTCTGGGATCCTGGCTCGGCAGCTGGCGACGTTCTTTCCGGAGTCGGCTCAACCCCTGCCGGTCTCCACGTCGCCGGGCACGGGCGATCGCGTACTCCATCTTCTGGTAGGCAGGGTTGGGGGCCCTGCGCCTGCCCCGGTTGTAGTCCGGGAACAGGTGCGTGACGACGAAACTGTCCAGCCGGTCGAGGTAAATGTTTGACAAGATCGGGGATGCCGGACCGCCTTATGAATAGTGCTGGGTTATGCGCAGTGTTGGCCTGTCGGGCCTGGTGAGGGCCCGGGTGGGGGCGGATCGCTGCGCATAACGCGCCGATGATTCTGATCAGCGGTTCAGTGTGGTGCCGGGCCTGCATGATCGGACGTCGGCTGTGATAGCTACTGCGTCCGCGCCGATGTCGGGTTTGGACCGAAATCTACGCACGCGCCTCGACCGAAGCCAGCGCAGAGCCCTCAAAGCCGCTTACATCGACGCCGTCATCGACCTGCGCGAATGGAACAAAGAGCCCGAACTGATCACCTGGCTCGCCACGCTGTGAGCCTCCACCTCCGAGGGGGCCGGTCCGGATAGATGCGTTATGCGCAGCGCTCGACCCCCGACTGCGTCCTCACCAGGCCCGACAGGCCAGCGCTGCGCATAATCCAGCACTGTTCATAAGGGGGTTTATGCGCAGCTGCGCATAAACCCCCCTGTGGGGCGCCGGACAGTGTCGCTCCCCATTTCCAGTCCTCCAGATACCCCGCCTGTAGCATGCCCTTGATGAGCCGGAGGAACCGGTTATCGTGGATTCTTTCACCCAACGTGTCGAGCATGACCTGGTGGTCGAGTTGCTCGAAGCAGCGGGAGATATCTCCCTCGATGAACCAGTGTGTTCCCTTCCAGACGTCGACCACCTCACCTAACACGGTGTGGCAGCCTCGGCCTGGCCGGAAACCGTGGGAGCGGTCGGAGAACTGGACGTCGTAGTACGCCTCCAGAATCAGGCGCACGACCTCAGCGGCCAGCTTGTCCGACCAGGTCGGCAGGCCAAGAGGACGCTTCTTCCCGTTCTTTTTCGGG
>NZ_CAKJTO010000128.1:0-11619 GCF_917627405.1 Protofrankia sp. Cj5 | reverse complement strand
CGGTGATTTCGGAGAGGCAGCAGGGTAAACTGCCGGCTCAGTCCGCACAGGAAACATCGGACCTGATATCGGAATCGAACAGACCGGAGTCGTTCATAAATCCGTTGGACTGGAATCCGTTGGACTGGAATCCGTCGGCGGCATCGGAGCCGACAGTATTGATCAAAAATAGTAACGGGGACATCGAACTGACCCTGCCCGACGGCCGTCCAGCCCGGGTAGTCGATGTACCCAGGGACGGGGACTGTTTCTTCGCGGCGAAACAGCTCAGCGAGTCCTTCCAACACTTCGGATTGCCACCCAACAGCCCCACCAACTCCGAGGGGACATCCATCGGTTCGGCAGGGATCAAGAAGCAGCGCTTCAAGGCCGGGACGAAATTTTATACCGATACCGCTGGACAGGATTTTTATACCAACCGTGACCCGGTGCCGTTGCTGCTGCAGGACCTATCGGATGCGGACCTGCTAGCACTGCTACCAAAATTTACCCCGAACGTGGACGGTGTAATCAGCGAGCGGATCAGGCAGGGCAAGATACGGGATGAAATGCTCAACCGCGAAGAAGACAATCAGGCCCGCGAGGATTTGCGGGAACAGCTCAGCGAACTGAACCCGGGGCAATTCGCCGACTTCGCGGATAACACATTGCCGGGATTTACTCCGACGGTGACCGGCGTCGATATACAGACCCGACAGAAAACCTATCCTCAGGAGCGTGCCAACCTCGAGACCGCGGCCCGGCGGGAGGAACTGAATAAGCGCCTCAGGAGAGATCCGGTACGGGTGCTTAAGGATATCCGGACCCGTTATCGGCAGGCTAACAACCCCGGTATGACCGAGGCGGTCACACTGTCCCTGAACTATTACAGCCAGCACGGTGCGCTGCCCGACTCCATCAATCTCTTCGCCCACGCCGTCATGAATACCATATTGTGGAACACTCCTTTCGGTGACGAGGTTCCACAGATCACCGCTGGCGCGCTCGGCCAGAACATCATCGTTCTCGAGAATGGTGTGCCACCGAACCCGTTGAGCATTGCTCAGGGCGAAGCCCTGTATGTACTCCGGGATGGCCGGCACTACCTCGCGCTCCAGCCCGATAGCCCGTTGCCCACCATCCAGTCCGCTAATATCGTGAACACTGCCATCAACAATACTGTCACCAACAATATTGCCACCAACGCTGACTCCGGTGTCGCGCCCCGACAGGTGCCGGCGGGCCTGGTGGTGCCACCGCCGCCCGGGAATGTCCACACCGCCGCACACGACAGGGCCGCCGCCACGGTGCCACCAATTCCTGGCCACACGATGATTTTTGGTCATAGTGATCCGGTAACCGGCAACATCAGATGGGGCAGTGAAGTTCTCGACCCGGCTCAGTTCGCCGACCGTATCCGGCGGTTCCCAGGTTGGAACGACCACCAACCAATCATTTTGGTGATCTGTGGCGGAGGGAAGACAGCCGGTCCCGGCTCGTTCGCCAGCCGGCTGCGCGATGTTCTCGGGGTCGATGTCATCGCTTCATCCCGAGACGTCTGGCATCTGCCCGACGGGCGGATCGTGTGGGCGAACACCGCCTTCACCTCTACCGGGCTCCCCGCACCGATCCTCGTCCCCGACACCGCCAGCGACTCGGTCGGGTGGTCGCGCTACACCGCGGACGGCCAGCGCGTCGATCTGATCGGAAACGAGCTGAACACGGCGCTGACCAACGCCGGCGTCATCGGCATAACGTCTACTGCCCCGATGCTCGATCCGCCTTCCGCGGCACTCCGCTGGGGCGCCGGTACGGCTGTCTCCGAGCTGGTCCAACAGCTGCCGACCGTTCCGACACCCGTGTATGCGAGCCTGCCGCCGATGTCGGAGGATGCTGTCGTCCACTGGGTACAGGCCGCGTCCGAGCATCCACTGACGGTCTCAAGCACGCTTCCGCAGACGGGTGACGGCATGACCGTCGTGCAGTTCCCGCCGGGTACAGGTCGGGACGCCTCCGCATTGCTGAACGCCACTCCGGCGACGGTGACTGTCGCAGTCGTTGACCCGGCGGCCGAGGTTGAGCTGGTGGTCAGCGACTGGCCGGAGCCTGGTTCGACGTTTGTGACGCTTCGTGATGGACGGGCGGACCCATCGGATCCCTCAACGGTCGCCGGTGCGTCGCAGAACGGTCGGAGCACTGGCGATACCAAGCCGGTGGACACTTCCCGGGGCGCCGACAACGCAAGATCCCGCTGGCAGTGGTCCGGTGATGGCATGCATACTTTTAGTGAAATGCTGAGATGGATGGGTGCCGCTCGAGCGGCGGAGCTGGTCCGTGAGGTGGAGCGGTTCGCGGCGGATGCTTCCGGCCGGGCGCTGCTGACGCCCAACGATCTACTTGCCCTGGTAGTGCGGGGCCACAACGGCATCCACCGCACGACCGCCTATGCGAAGAAGCCTCCCGAGAGCCGGGTCAGGACATACCACGGATGGATGTACGCGGCGAACCTGTTCGCCCCGGAGATGGCCGCCGCCATCCCGCCGGGCACCCGGATCGGCCTGCCGGGATTCGTGCGGGCTTCCGGAGACCCGGCCGTGATCGTCGGTGCGGCCGTCGGTCTGGCAATCTTCGGCACCGCGCTGGATATCTCCGAAGCGAACGGCCAACCGCCGGGGAGCACCTTGTTGATTATGCCTGGCCATTCCTACGCGGTGACCGAGGTAAGCCGTGACCTGTTGAACGCTGTGCGCGTCACCCTCGTGGAGTAGTGAGGACGTACCCAGGGATTCCCCGTGCGGTCCGCGGCGACGGGTGAACAACAACGAGGAGAGTCCATGCCCACTAAATCCGATGAGTCCCGGTACCAGGTGACAGCCGCGCACGAGATGCTGTTGCGGCTCGCTGGCCGGGTACCCGACGATCTGCTGAGCCAGTGCCGGGCGTGGCTGGCAGCCGGCGCATACGGTGACATCGCCCGTAGCGTGGCGTTTGTCGCAATTATGCAAAAAATCGCGTTGAGCCATGAGGACATCGCAATTCTTGCCGTATTGCTCGAAGCTGCCGGCGGATCGGCTGAGACGCTCAGCGAAGTTGACGTCGTTGACGACGAGCCGCTGCTGCCGTACACCTTCACCACGGCAGTCCCGGGCGCGGATGCCCGGACGGCGGACGAGGTAGACCGCGCGGCGCTGGACACCGTCCGTTCGCAGCCGGGCGGGCTCGGCCTGTGGCGGGCGTGGCGGCATCCCGCGGACGGCTCGCCCTGGCCGCCACCGCGACGTGTCTACCTGGTCGAGGTCGAGGGCGGGTCGGACCTGCCGGCACTGGCCGCCCGTGTCCAGCGAGACCTCGCCTTCGCCGGAGAACAGGACGGACAGGTCGAAGTCTACCAGAGCGGCAGCGAACTGCCGGTCTACCATCGGCTCGCCCGCTCGTCCGCGGCGTTGCTGTGGGCAGCCGCACCAGAACGGGAGATCCGGGTGGCACGGGTATTCGACGAGGTCACCCCGGAGACCGGCCCTCGCTTCCACGCCGACCATCCACGCCTGCCGGACGCTGGCGAGCGGGGACGGATCCTCGACTACCTGCGCGATGGTACGCCGGTTCTGGTCACCGCGGCGCGGATGGACGATGTCGTCGATCCCACCAAGGCCGCGGTCGTTCCCATGACCTTCCGTACCGACGGCAGCTGGATCTGGACCGACAGCGTCACCTACTACCTCCGGGAATATGAGCTCTGCCCGGAGGAGGACCTGTTGACCCACATCCGGCAGGCGCAGTATCGAGTGCCCACGGTCGACGGGCCCGCCATGCATCGGGTGCTGGCGGTACTGATGGAGCCCCCGGCCGACGAGGCGGCCTGGACCGTCGGCGATGCCTCCGGCAATGGTGACGATCTGTTGGACGGGGAAAGGGACGGGGAAATAGACGATTACCCGAGCGGAAGACGGACATGACGATCTTGTCGGCTCGGCTGCGGGGTCCGGATGCCCTGCCGGCAGCGTCAGGGTCGTGGGCGCGGTCCGGACACACAGTTGCTCCTGCCAGGGATGGCCACACCTGGCCGGTGTGGGACGGGGTGCACGCGCGTGCCGTGGGGCCAGGCATCCTGGTGCAGGGTGACGGAACGAAGTCACTGTTCACCGAGGGGCTGATCGAGGCGTTCCTGCGGAGGCTGCCGCCGGAACCCGCGTGGATACCCGTGATTGTCAATCTCTCGGTCCGGTTCAGTTCGGCGGATCTGGCGGACCTCGTCACCGCGGCGGTCGGCCCGCTCCTGTCCAACGGGGTGTCGGGGATCCGCCTGGTGCTGTCGGGCGCTGGCATATCGGATCCGGGCTCGCCGGCCAGGCTGCTCGCGCGCCGGCTCGGTATCGATGTGGCGGCCGCGGACGGCTCGATCCTGCTGGTCGGCCAGAGCCTGCTGTACGTGGACGCCCGTCGCCATCGCTATCGCGGCCGGGGCGGCTGGCGCCGCTTCCATCCGGACGGGTCCACCGCGCCGCTGGTCGCACTTCGCCATCCGGCACCGCCGTGGGAGCACGACCTGCCGGCTGGCACGATAACGCTGCCGTCCGGGAACATCGTTGAGTCGATCCCGGCCGGGATCTGGATGCACGGGCCGCGGCTGGGCCTGGGTCTGCTCTCCGACCCCGTCTTCGGTATCACGCCGAGGGATGAGCGGATCTTATTGGTCGTCGGTGGCCCGGACTCGGTCGTACCCGAGCAGGACGAGGTGAGGGAGATCATCGGGCTGTTGCCCGAGGGTTTGCGGGACCTCGTCGTTCAGGTTGGCTACGACCAGGCCAGCGTGGCGCCGCAGGCCTACTCTGTCGCGATCCGCAGCCCAGCCGGGTTCACCACTACGGTAGCGGCTCCGGCTGCTCCGCCGAGTGCCCCGATGCCTGCGGCAGCGGTTCCAGTGACGCCCGTGCCTGTCCCGATGGTGCCGGAGGTAGTTCGGGCCGCGCCGCCGCACCCTCCACCGGTCGCGGCTGTGGCTGCTGCGACGCCGGTTGTGGCCGCTGCGGCGCCGGCTGTGGCCGTGGTGGACGACGTCCTCGTCGTCTGTGAGCCGGCGCAACCTGAGCAGTGGTGGTCTGTTGACTCCGATTTTTACTCGGTGATCGCCCAATATGACCCGGATACTGCCGCGTTTGGAGCCGCGGGTGCCCGGCTTGACCCGGCTGGGCTCGTCGAACTCGTGGTTCAGCGGGAGGCCCTCGGCGCGCGTCCGCTACTGCTCGTCACCAATAACACTCCGGCGGGCTGGGTGGCGCAAGTGCTCGCTGATGGGCTCGGCGTGCCGGTCGTGGCCGGTCCGCGGCCACGGGGCCGATGGTGGGCGGTATGGCCGAGACGCGTTGGTCAGGACATCCCGACCGTGCGGACCATAGCGGACTGCTACCCGTTCGACGCCGCGGCCAAGGCGGCCCTTACCACAGCACCGCAGTGCGCTGCGGGCACGATGCCGGCGGTTCCGACCGGACGGCCAGCGGTCACCCCATCGGACTGTTCACAGAGCGGTGTGCTTTTCGCCGCCGCCAGCGGCACAGGCGTGGCGGAACTGGCTGAGCGGTACCGCGTATGGTGCCGGTCCGCCCGACCGGAGTGGTTCGGTATTGTGATCGACCGTGCCCCGGCCGGCTCCGCGGCTGCCTTCCGGGTCGGCGACCAGAGCCTCAACTCCTGGGCCTTGGCCTTGGCGCTGGCAGCTGTCCGGGATCGGTGGGATGGCAGGGAGCTGGTGTTGCTGTCGGACCCGCCGACGGCGGGGACCGGCCCGCAAGCCCGGCTGCTTGCGTCACATCTCGGGATCTGCGTCACCGTTGCCGACCAACCGTTGTGGACGTGGGGCCAGCAGCTGATCTCTGCCAGTCTGGCCTTCCGCGGCCGGCCGGACCAACCGGAGCGCGGGAGCGGGCGGCCGCGGTTTGCCGGCCAACCGGATGGACGGTGGTGGCGCTACGAACCCACACTCACCGGGCAGCGATTGACCCAGCCTGCCGAGACCGCCTTCCCCGGTGTCGAACTGCGGCAGCCCCGCAGCCTCGCCGAGGATCAGCAGCGGAGCGAGGAGACGCCGACGCCAATATCGACGGAGGTCCCGGAGGTCTCGGTCGCCATTGCGGATCATGGCGATCTGGAAACGATGTCGGTGCGGCCGGTTGAGGTCGTTGCGCTGGCGGACAGACCGCCATGGGAGGAAGTGCCTGGTTGTACGGATGCGGGAGAGCAACCGGCTGAACCGTCGTCAGGTCTGGCGTTGACCCAGCATGCTGTCCCACTGGCATGCCCACCCTCCGCTGAGATGACCGAGGGTGATGCCCGACCAGTAGATCTTGGTGGGCTGGCGCCGGATCAGGTCGACCTCGTGAGTGCGGACAGCATGTCTCCGCGGCCGGTCGGGGTTCCAGCCTCGTCGACCGCGGCGCCTGACGTCACGGCGGATTCGTCCACCGGGCATCCCGCGATCCTGTCCCCGCATGAGTCGGCTGACCTCATCCGGCGCCGGCACGGGGAGCATGTCCGTGCGATCGCCAGGCTCTTGGCCCAGCAGCCTGGGCTGCGGGCGTCGGCAGGCGGCCCGTCCACAACCGATTTGATTACTGGACTTGTTGCGTTGCGTGCATACCTGGCCGGTGACGAACCCGACATCGACGGGATCCTGCGGTCGGGCGTGAATCTGGAAAATAGTTCGATCGCGGCCTTTGCCGCGGACGGTCTGCGGCGGTTGCCCACGCTACGCGGTCCGGTGTATCGAGGCGTGTCAGCTGGCGCAGTCACCGTCGCCCGTTGCCAACCCGGCGCGCTCCTTGAGGAACCTGCGTTCGTGCAGGCAACCACGTCGGAATCCGCTGTTTTCGGAACTGAGGTGGAATATGTGATCTGGTCTCATACCGGGCGCCGAACCACGATGCTGGAGCTGGGCGCCGAACGCGCTGACGTCGTTTTTGTGCCGGGCACTCGGTTCGTCGTGGTAGCTGGTGGTGATCTGTCCGAGCCGGCAGGCACCGCTGCTCCCTCCGTGACACGGATCCTGCTTGCCGAGGTGGCGCCCGGTCATACCGGGCCACTGGCCGCGGGTGAGGTGCGCGAGCACCTGGAGCGGTTCGCCCTGGCGCGGGATGCCGGCCAGTTGGGATCCACGGCTGCCAGCGTCCGTGCTGATTGTCCCCAGACGTTTGTCCTGGGATGCCCGGTAACCGAGCGGCTGCCCGACGAGCAGCAGGTGCAGCGGCCGATTTTTCTTGACTGTTGATGTTGGCTTGGCGGGAATCAATGAATTTTCTCATCATGCGAAGACAAAATATACGGCAACCGGTTAATCGGATCGACTGGCCGCCTCCTACAGCGCCACCGCGATGCGCGGCGGGAAAAACAGGAGGCCAGCAGGGGGGGATAATGGAAGTACTGGCGCTCCCGGGCAGGCAGGAAGAGCGGGCACCGACGCTTCCTGCTATGACGCTGCCATCATCGGTGGTGTTGCTGACCAGTCGCCAAGCGTGCTTCACCATGCCGACGTTCGCGCTGTTCCGCGCGCTGGCCGGCGTAATACGGAGCCCAGCCGGCCGACGCCATGGTGCGTCGGATGTTCCTCGGCGTGTGTTGACGGCCAGGAGCGGGACTGCCAGGAGTCTGGTAGGCGACTGGGCGCGCCGTTTCTTCGCGGCTGCCTGGCTGGTATAACGCGAAGATCGATTTTTCGGCCGTCGACATGATCGACAAGCCGCGGTTATTGATCACCGCTGAATATCAGGCCACACGCTCGAAGCGGCCGGCCCTGGCGGAAATTCATTCCGGCCACCTGCCCCAGGGCGCCGACGCGGCGCCAGGGCGAAAGCGGGAAAGGCCGATCATCAGCCACGATTTCCTTATGGAGACCTCCGTTTGGAGCTACCTGGCACCGTCTGCGCTGGTGCATTCTCCAAACCCCATCAACTACGCTGTGACGGCCCTCACCGAAGAAGCAACGACGCTGATTCCGGGAGTATATGAGCTTGTTTGGAACACGACGCATCTTGTTGATCTTGATTGCGTGCTGAATTTTCGATCTTCGCGGGTGGTGCCCTTGGCAACGGGAAAACACATCTGAGCTGGGATGATAAAGGTAGCTGAGGTGCTTGATATGCCCGGAATCAAGAGGTAATTTCCCATCCTGTGGGGATCGTGCGGTCCAGCGGTTGAGGCCGGGCTGCGGGGGTGTGATGGCATCGTCCGCTGTGTCGGGCCGGCGAAGCTGCTGCTCGCCCGGCGCGAGGGGCGGGGCCTCCAGTCATCGTCGAATCTCGGAGCGGATATCAAAAACAAGCGGGAAGATCAGAAAATTCGTGATCATAGCATGAATATTCGCAACCAGCAGGGGAGCACGAGTCATGGCAAGGTATGCCCGTTTATCGGCTGAGGCAGGCAACAGCCCCATGCAAATCCATGTCGACAGCGCTCGGAGCGGAACGACGGATCCACCGCTGGACGTGTTGTCCGGGGCACCGAAGGCGTCACCTCGGCTCGTCGTGCCGCGGGAGGCCCCGTTCTACGCGCCGGTCATGGCGGTCAGCGGCGCTACGCCGTACGCCATGGAGGAGATTGCTTGCGAGATTAATAAGAGATTAGTCACATTATATGCGTCGCTGCGGCTGATCGCTGTCGCCGGACAGAGCGCATCCGTTCACGACGCCCTACACGGCCTGGGTGAGGTGGCTTGACATGGATTGGCGCCACAGTGCCCTGTGCCGTGACGAGGACCTCGAGATTTTTTTCCCGATCGGCACGACCGGCCTGGCGGAACAGCAGATCAAACAGGCTAAGGCCGTCTGCCGCCGCTGCGCCATCACGAACGACTGCCTGAGCTGGGCTTTGGAGACCGGACAGGTCGCCGGTGTCTGGGGCGGTCTCACCGAGGAGGAACGCCGGACCCTCAAGCGTCAGGCCCGGTCGCAGGTAAGGCTGTCGTAGCCGTCGCCGACGGCCCGCTGCCCGCGGGATTGGCGGATCCAGAAAGGCTGTGCCGGGGTCCCGCTGGCCTGGTCCGGATGTCACGGGTCCTCTGATTGGGCGCTGATCGTGGCGGAGGCCATCCAGCCCGTTCCGGGTGGTCTCCGCTGCCGTGCGGTGATGCGTCTGTACCTCGTCGACGACGAGGCCCATCAAGGGTTGTTGCTGCCCCGCGGCCTGCCGGCGGGGGAGCCCCGAACCCTCTCACGTCTTGCCCTGTCGGCAAGTCGCCAGCCGTGAACCCTCTGGCACGGCTATGCCGTGTGTCCCACAGGCGTGTCGATGAACCCGCTACGGTCAGCAACTTGGTGAAAGGAATGTGGAACGTTGCGAAAGCGCATCCTCACGATTTTATCAGCGGGGCTGGCCTTGAGCCTGCTGGGCGCGGCGCCTGCGCTTGCTCATGACCACGGGGCGCCCGCGCCTGTGCCCACCCACCAGCTCTCACCCGTCGACCGCACCCCGCTGTTCCTGACGGCGGAACTCTCCGGCAACCAGGAGGTGCCCGTTCCGGGCGGCCCGGCCGTTGGGGACCCGGACGGCCAGGCTACGGCGCAGGTCCTGGTGCGCGGGAACAGGGCCACGTTCGCGTTCCGCTGGAGCGGCATCGCCGCGCCCACACTAGGGCACATCCACGCGGGTGGGAAAGGCGTGAACGGCCCGGTCAAGGTGAGCCTGTTCGCTGAGAAGGGGATGCCTGCCACCGTCACAGCGGCCGCGGGCGCGGTGACGGTCACCGACCCAGCGATCGTCGGCGCCATCCGGAGCAACCCGACCGGCTTCTACCTGAACCTGCACACCAGTGAGTTCCCCGGTGGGGCTGTCCGTGGGCAGCTGGCACCCGCCGGACACCGCCTCTCCCCCCTTGACCTGGTCGACCACGGGCCGTTGCACGCCTTCCTGTCTGGGGACCAGGAGGTACCGGTCGCAGGCGGACCGGCGGTGGGGGATCCGCACGGTCTTGCCATCGCGCTCATCCGCCCTGACGGGAACCGCGTCGGCTACTCGTTGGCGTGGACCGGGGTGACGCCCACTCTCGGCCACATTCACCAGGGCACGTTTGGTGTCAACGGGCCAGTGGCGGTGCCGTTGTTCACCGCTCCGGTCCCGAGCGGCATTTTCGCGGTGTCCGGCACGGTTTCCAGTCTTGATCCGGACCTGGTGAACAGGATTCGGAGCAAGCCCACCGGCTTTTACGTCAACCTGCACACCGCCACGTTCCCAGGTGGTGCCGTGCGGGGCCAGCTTTTCTCCTGACCAGACGCGTGAACCACGCCCTGGCTCGTCGGTCGTCACCCAACACTTCCGGTGGCTCCTTCCGCCGCCTCGCGTCGCACGCGCCACAATCTCACTCCTTGATTCGTATCCCTCGGGCCAGGCGCTCTCCGTAACAATCGGGAGGACCCGCTAAGAACCGAGATGATGTCATTCCTTCACGGCCAAGAGGTGCGGTTGGCGGACCGCGGTCAAGGCACCTCAGCCAACGTACAGCCGATCCCGCTGGCGGCCCGCATCATTGGGATGCCAGTGTTGAATCTTATGATCATACTCCGATCAGACAGGTCCGGACCGAGTACGCCGAGGAGACAAATGCCAAGATTATTATGGTGGTCCGCAGCCGCGAATTCACGATAATAACGGATATCCGCGGTACGTGGCCAGTTTCAGTGGCTCCACGCTTTTTCACGGCAAATTTGTTCGTCGTGTTCAGCGGCATGTGATGCTCTCCAGATGGCAACGAGCTGTGGCTGAGACGGTTACGAACAAGTAGCAGTCCTGATGAATCGGTCACCTGCGTACCCAGAGCTTGATTGTCTGCTTGGCTGGGATTTTCGGTTAGGCCGGTTTTCTTGGATAATCTTATGTTATCATCCAACTTAATCAAGTTTCATGGTTAATCGCACTCATGGCAAGCTGTTTTGGGCGTCGGCGGAGAGGGTGGCTGGACAGCGTGGTCGCCAATATGAATGTGCCCGTCTCGTCCTCATGAACCGGGTCTGGGCCGCAAAGCCCTCGTCGGGGCAAAGGCCATATGTGGTGGGCCGGGCGCATGGTCGGTCCAGGGTGAATCCTATTTTTGATGTTGAAAAGGCGGTTGTGCTCCGGACCGGGTCTGGTAGCTCACCGTGGAGAGTTTGACCTGGTCAGCCGGTCAGTCGGTGATGAGCCATTGAATTTCTCGTGCAAGTCGCGCCTCAGGGTGGTTTCCTACTCGTCAGTAGGTCTGTGCGGACCGGGCCGGGCGCGGTCCGCCGGTGCAGCGGAAGGGGCCGGGATGCTTGACGACTGTGCCGATGCTGCACCGGCGCTGGTGTGTCATCGCTCACCGAGGCGGGGCTGCGGTTCCGGCAGCAGGTGATCGGCCGGCAGGAGAAGAACGAGGTAGTCGATTTCCAGCTGCGGGATCGCGGCTGTGGGCGAGATTCTTGCGAAGCTCTGACTCGTCCAGATCAACATCAAAAATGGTCGACAATAACGCAGGTAACGACAGAAAAATTGCGAGACGCCAGGAGGCCGTGGTGGATGACGCCGGTGAACGGTTGTGACCGGGAGACGGCTCGTCCCGGTGCCGGAGACACGCCGACCGCTAGTGTCTGTTGATAGGCCTGAGTTGGACGAGACAGCGTGGATAAAGATGTCGGAGAC